>NZ_VOBC01000003.1:0-300000 GCF_008369195.1 Sporosarcina sp. ANT_H38
ATTCCGCTCGACTTGCATGTATTAGGCATGCCGCCAGCGTTCGTCCTGAGCCAGGATCAAACTCTCCATAATAGAAGAAAATGAATAGCTCATTTCTTGCTGACTAAGGAGGAATCAAATTCCTCCCTTGAATCCGAAGATTCTAGTGTGTGTTTTTTTCGTCCGACTAAAGCCGACTTACTAGAAACGTTTTGCTCAAGTGCGTTAGCACTCTCGCTGTATTTCATTGATGTTTTGCTGTTCAGTTTTCAAGGTTCATTATAGAGGAATGATTTAATACCTCTTTTTATATTTCGTTATCATAGCGACAACTTCTTTATTGTAACATAAGGTTCTTGTGAAGTCAACAACTATTTCGCGTTAACTTTTTTCAGAACAATAAGTGCTTATTTATCTAGTAAAAATAATATGGAGCGGGTGAAGGGAATCGAACCCTCATCATCAGCTTGGAAGGCTGAGGTTTTACCACTAAACTACACCCGCATTTTTATAATTGGCACATCCGACGTTAGTTGAATGAAAACCCTCTTAAGTTAAAACTCTTTGTCCAGTAAGGTGAAGGACTTAACAATAACACAAGTGAATTGGTGCGGTAAAGAGGACTTGAACCTCCACGGGGTTAACCCCCACTAGGCCCTCAACCTAGCGCGTCTGCCATTCCGCCACTACCGCGTTGTTTTAGCGACAAGTTTTATTATACACCGTACAATTCAATTGTCAACATTTTTTTAAAAAATGATGAGCCATGCAGGATTCGAACCTGCGACCCTCTGATTAAAAGTCAGATGCTCTACCAACTGAGCTAATGGCTCTCTGTTATATAGGAGAAGTAATTCGTATACTCTTAGAACTGAGACACTCTTTTCGAGTTCCAAGTACTTCGTGCTGTTAAATCTTTTTGCTCCAACCACCTTCGGTGTTTGTCGCAAAGATTTTCGCGTGGCAACACGCTAAAATCTTGGCTGGGGTAGCTGGATTCGAACCAACGAGTGACGGAGTCAAAGTCCGTTGCCTTACCGCTTGGCTATACCCCAACGATACCGTATTCAGCCGTTTAGTTATGCTGTACAGAGCTTATTCATTTGGAAGGTCTTCATAGGATACTCTTTTCAGAACTTAATTACAAGTTCTAATTGAGTACTCTTTTCAAAACTTCGTTTTTGAAAAAGTATTGGTGACCCCTACGGGAATCGAACCCGTGATACCGCCGTGAAAGGGCGGTGTCTTAACCGCTTGACCAAGGGGCCATATTTAGTTATTACATCGTATGTCAGGAAGTCGTTTCGTTATTGTTTCAGCGTCGTTCCCAACCGACATTTATTATTATATACAGTGTTTCTCGTTTCGTCAACACTTTTTCACCAATTAGTTTTAAGTATTACCGAGAACGCGATAAGTATGCGGTTTCTACGTCCTCACCGCGTCCTCAGTAATCATTTCAAAGGTTGTATTGCTACAATTTGTCCCGCACATTTCCCGCATCTATATTTTCTAACGTTCATTCTTCTTCTCCGATTATATAACGTCTTGCATGATACGCACTCATATACATGCATCGAATGCACCCTCTTGTTTCCTTCAGTAAGGGGTCGACAAAACCTCGGGGAACCAGTGTACTTTAACAAATCCCTGAAATCAGCATCGCGATGACGATAACCTCTTCCTTCTATATGAAGGTGATAGTGACAAAGTTCATGTTTGATTACCCCAACCAGCTCTTCAGTTCCATGCACTTCCAAAACCAACGGATTAATTTGGATTGAGTGGTCGGACAGCATATAGCGACCGCCTGTTGTCCTCAACCTTTTATTAAACCTAGCAATATGGATGAATGGCTTTCCAAATGCATTTAAGGAGACATTCTCGATTAGAGCCTGCAATCCTTCATCTGTCATAGCCACCCTCTCCTTTTAGTTGTCATTTTGCAGAAGGCGATAACATAGTCAGAGAAATACGTCCTTTTCCTTTATCTATTCCTTCTACCCACACAGTTACGATATCTCCTGAAGAAACGACGTCAAGGGGATGTTTAACAAAGCCTTTTTTTAATTTAGATATATGAACGAGACCGTCTTCCTTCACGCCGATATCTACAAATGCGCCGAAGTCCACAACATTTCGGACAGTTCCCTGCATCTCAAGTCCTTCATATAGATCCTTCATATCGAGTACGTCTGCCTTTAAGAGCGGTTGTGGATAATCATCGCGCGGATCCCGGTTTGGTCTTTGAAGTGTTTCGATAATGTCTTTTAGGGTTACTTCTCCAACATCTAGCTTAACCGCCAAGGCTTTAATATCGAGAGCAGACAGCGCCTCCGCAGTTTCTTTCTTACCGAGCATTTTTTTGCTCGCCTCTGCTTCTTCTAATATTTGCTCCGCCAATTGATAACTCTCAGGGTGAATCCCTGTCGCATCAAAAGGATCCTTTGCACCCAGAACCCGTAAGAAGCCAATCGCTTGTTCGTAAGTCTTTGCTCCGAGGCGAGGTACTTTCTTCAATTGATTGCGCTTCGTAAACAATCCATTCTCTTCACGCGATTTTACAATGTTCTCTGCGACAGTCTTAGAAAGTCCTGCCACATATTGAAGAAGTGAAGAGGAGGCAGTGTTGACATCGACCCCTACCCTGTTCACAGCTGTTTCTACTACAAATGTTAGTGATTCAGAAAGTCGTTTTTTCGCTACATCGTGCTGGTATTGTCCAACACCAACCGAGCCCGGATCAATTTTCACAAGTTCCGACAACGGATCCTGCAAACGTCTTGCTATTGAAACTGCGCTACGCTGCTCTACTTGAAGATCAGGGAATTCATCCCGAGCTTGAGCCGAAGCTGAATAAACACTGGCACCCGCTTCGTTTACAATGACATAAGAAACGCCCGTTTGTGCTTCTTTTATACATTCAACTATGAACAATTCTGATTCACGCGATGCTGTTCCATTTCCGATTGCAATAATCGTTATTGGATACTTTTTCAGCAACTCTAAAATAGCTCGTTTCGATTTCTCCTTTTCCATTTGTGGTTGATGGGGATAAATTACAGATATTTCAAGTAGTTTTCCCGTTTCATCAACAATCGCGAGTTTACACCCCGTCCGGAAAGCGGGATCAAGGCCCAATACCACTTTTCCTTTCAATGGAGGCTGCAGGAGAAGGCTCTTCAAGTTTTCCGAAAACACATGGATTGCTTGCTCTTCAGCCTTCTCGGTTAGCGCCGCCCTAATTTCTCGTTCAATCGAAGGGGCAATCAAGCGTTTAAACGCATCTTCAATTGCTTCTTTTACTTGTGATGCGGAAGGCGAATGTGATTTACTGATCAACTCACGTTCAAGTACTCCGATAATTCTTTCGTTCGGAAATGAAATACCAACACGTAGCACATCTTCTTTTTCTCCTCGGTTTAATGCAAGAACACGGTGTGGTACGATTTTTTTCAATGGCTCTTCATAATCATAGTAGTTTCCGAAAACGTCACGCTTGTCCTCTGCCCCTTTACGGACTACTGATACAATCATTCCATCCGACCACGCTAATTTCCGGATGTTTTCCCTTATTGCAGCGTCATCCGCAAATTGTTCGGCTACAATATCTCGGGCCCCAGCAAGTGCATCTTCAACTGTATTTACTCCACCTTCTTCACTTAAGAAAGGCGTAGCAAGGTCTTCCGGTGAAATACCTATAAACTCCATTAGCTTTTTTGCCAGTGGTTCAAGACCACTTTCAATCGCAATCATGGCGCGTGTCCGTCTTTTTTGTTTAAAAGGTCTATATAAGTCTTCAATTCTTTGCAACACGGTAGCGCTTTCAATCGATTTTCTTAAATCATCATCTAATTTACCCTGTTCATCGATCAGTCGAATTACTTCTTCTTTACGCTGTTCAAGCCCTTTTACGTAACTATAGGCATCTTCAATAGCCTTAATCTGTACTTCATCCAACGAACCAGTTTCTTCTTTTCGGTAACGCGCGATGAATGGAACAGTGTTCCCTTGGTCAAGTAGCGCGATAACCTTTTCAGTTTGATGTATACTGACGGCCGCTTTCCCAGCTGTAGCCTCAACAATATGTCTCACCAATAAAATCACCCTTTCTTCTATAGACTCATTTTAACATAAGAAAAGCGCAAGGCGCATGACCCGCTTCGTAAATTACCCGCCCATAGGCGTTAGAGTCTAGACGAGTCATCTCCAGATTGCGACATATCCATTCCCCAAACCTTTATTATTTACTAAAAAGCAAAAAAGCCCACCTTCAACTTACTAAAGTAGGCTTCCAGCTATAAATGTGGCGTCGTCGCCATGTTCAATTGACTCCAACACTTTTTGATATAACCCATAAGGTCCTGAACTCTCCTTCATTGAAGCTTTAGGACTTCTAAGCTCGATACCGTCTGAATGGAGGAAAAATAGATTTCCCTTTTTATAGTTATATTGTTGCGTCTTTAATTTTTGTGGTCTTCCAGAAAGATAACCCATCACAGGCAAAGGATAAATCATCTCGTCGAAATTATGAAGCATATAAAAACGGACATTGCCGACACAACTATACTCAATTATATTTCGCTTGTAGTCCACTTTAACGATAGCCACTGCGGCACCGCGTTTTTGCACCATATGCTCATTACAGCGTGTAAGTAATTCATCTATTGATTCATGATGATATTCTTTCAGCACTTCGGGGAGAATTTGAGCCGATTGACGGGCTATTGGCCCATTGCCCAACCCATCTGCAATTGCGCAGATAAAATAGTCTTCTTCCGAATGGATAAAATAAGTGTCACCACATTCCCGATTTCCAACCTTCGCTTCTTGATAAACATACGCTTCGACATTCGCTGTTATAATCGAATCCACTATGACACACCACCCGCAGCCAATATTGCTTCCTGCAACTTCTTAATCGCTTTGCGTTGTATTCTCGAAACGTGCATTTGAGAGATACCAAGTCGTTCTCCCGCTTCTTTTTGGCTAAGTTGCTCAATATATGTATACTGGATGATTTGTTTTTCCCGTTCCGACAACACATTTAGAGCATTCGCTACGACCATACGCTGATCTGTTTTCTCAAATCCATCATCAGTTGCACCAACAATATCGAAAAGCGTTACCGTACCCCCCTCAGAATCAGCTTCAAGGGTATGATCCATAGAGAGCGCCTGATAACTTCTCCCCATCTCCATTGCTTCAAGGACCAATTCTTCATCAACATCAAGGTATTCTGCTATTTCACTGACGAGTGGAGAACGTTGCATTTCTGTCGTAAGCGTTTCGACAGCAGCCTTGATTTTGGGCCCCAATTCTTTTATGCGACGCGGAACATGTATCGCCCATGTCTTATCACGTAAAAAACGTTTAATTTCACCGATTATTGTTGGTACAGCGAACGCCTCGAAGCTTCTTCCAAATTCAGGATCATACCTTCGAATCGCTCCAAGGAGGCCTAACATTCCTACTTGAGCAATATCTTCATGAAAAGACTTACCATTGGAATATTTCCGGGCAATCGATTGAACGAGTCGTTCATAATGAAGAACCAAGTTCGTCTGCGCCTCATCATCGTTGGTCTCCTGATATCGCTTAACCCATCCAAGGACTTCCGCCTTCGTTCCAGTTTTATGGGGAGATGGCTCGCTTACTTCTACTATAGGAGGAGATTGTTCTTCCGTTTTGGATTCACGAGGAAATGGTTCTTTCGACATCCTCTTCCCCCCGCTCTCCATCAAGATACTTGGTCATGAAGACAGTCACTCCATCCTCATGAAGCACTTTTATATCATCCATAAGTGTTTCCATTAAATAAAGACCTAATCCGCCTTCCCGAAGAAATTTAACTTCTTCCTGCTCATTGTATGGTCCTACACGTTTCTTCGTCTCTTCAAAATCGAAACTTTTCCCGTGATCCGCTACCATAATTTCCAATTTATCAACAAAAAGAGCACAGCCGACTACAACTTCACCCTCATCATCTTCTTTATATGCGTGCTGGACTGCATTTGTAATTGCTTCACTAGTTGCGATTTTCAAATCTTCAATTTCATCGTAAGTAAAACCTAACCTACTTGCCAGTCCTGAAATCGCGAGCCGAGCAACTCCGACATATTGCGCTTTTGCAGGAACCCTCATTTCAATATAATCATACGGTTGCATCTGCGTCCCCACTTTCTTCCGTTACGATATCCATAACTTCAGCTAAACCAGTTATTTCAAACAATCGTTTTAGACGAGTATTTACACCAACAATTTTCATATGGCCTTCATTAGCCTTAACAGCTTTATAAAAACCAACAAAAATACCAAGTCCTGTACTATCCATATAACCAACGCCAGATAAGTCTAATTCCACCTGAATGTTTTTAATATTTCCTACTGACGCAAGAGATTCCTTTAATTTCGGTGCTGTAAACGCATCAATTTCACCGACAATTTTAAAACGTTGAACACTATTTTCTTCTACTAATTCGACTAGCAAATTCATAATTACACCTCAAGTTTCTGTTTTAAAATAGCATATTATCAATTCATATACCCTTTGTTCAAATTCTTAAACCTCGTTTTTTTCTTTTTTAAAAATAACAATCGTGAAATCATCATGCAAATGAAAATCCTGAAGTTGCGCAAGCCTCTGGTATACTGTATCAGCAATTTTTTGGGCAGATTCTTCTTTCACTTCAGCCAAAATCAATTTGATTACATCATCATCGATGAAACCAATATCTGTTCGTACCTCAGTCACTCCGTCCGTCATCATAACGATAAAATCACCTTCTTCGAGAAGAACTGATTTCTCTTCATAGACGACATTTGGCTGAACACCAAGGAGAAGTCCTCTTGCATGAAGCTCAGTAAATTTACCAGTCGACGCCTTATACAGCAGGGCAGGTTCATGTCCCGCGCTAGCATATGAAAACCTAGAGTCTCTTGCATCATACTTACCATAGAACATAGAAATAAACATTGAATCATCTACACTTTTTTCTACTATCCGGTTAACAATATCAAGGACATTTCTCGGGCTTGTGTTTTCATTTTGCAAACTGTCCATTCCAAACTTGATCATTGACATGCAAAGTGCCGCTGGAATCCCTTTTCCGATAACATCAGCTACAGCTACACCCGCTTCGTAATTATTATCATTCAGGAAATAAATATAGTCCCCACTCATTTGCTTAGCCGGTTCCGTTACATATCCAATATCCAGCTCTTTGAAATTCGGCTTCCTCGTTTTCAGAAGCGTTTCTTGCACTTTTGCCGCCACGTTCATTTCTATTTGAATTTCTTCCTGTTTTTGAACGAGACTTTGATGCTCTCTAAGCGCAAGCCCGTAATGAATCATCATTTCAATCAGAAAATCAAACGAATGCCTCAACTTTCCCGACATATCCGGTAAGATTTCAGTAAGCGCCGTTTTGTGGATACTGATGACATCTTCGGGCGAAATTTCTTTTTCAATAAATCTTCTGCTAAATTGTTGTCCTAAATAAAGATCTTCCTCACGTTGTCCAACAACATATTGTTGCAGCATTTCTTTATACTGTTTCGCAACTTCTTGAGTCATCCATCAACATCTCCTTATCGGAGCCATTTTGTGGTGGTAATTATTGTTCCTTTACCTAGTTCCGACTCCAATTTAAATTCATCCATCAATCTTCTTACCCCCGGCATACCTGCACCAAGTCCTCCCGAGGTAGTATAACCATCTTCCATCACCTTACGCATATCCGAAATTCCAGGACCATCATCAGATGCAATAACCGTAATTCCAAAGAGATTGTTTTCAGATAATCTTTTGATTTCAATCTTCCCTTTTCCTGCGTATAAGTATATATTGCGGGCTAGCTCACTAATAGCCGTCGTAATACGCGCCTGATCTACCGCTCCGAAGCCTGATTCTTTTGCTTCATTCCGGCCAAGCTGTCGGGCAGCAACAATATCCCATTCCGTGTTTATATCTACAGAAGACCGGTACTCCATCGTTAGGCCTCCAATTCTCTACGAAGTTTATCCAACCCGTTTTCGAGATCTAGCGCTGTCAGAACGCCCTCCAAACGGATGCCGAGTTCAATAAGTGTAATCGCAACGGCTGGTTGGATTCCTGTAATAACAACTTTCGCTCCCATCAAACCCGACATGCTAATAACGTCCCCAATCACTTTTGCAATAAAAGAATCGATGAAATCAATTGGTGTCAAATCTATAACGACACCTCTCGCTGACGTTTTATGCATTTTTTCCAATAAATCCTCTTGGAACTGAATTGCCGTCTGATCATCAAGCTCCCACTGAACAGAGACGATTAACGTATCATTTAGTTTTAAAATCGGAATTCGCATATTCATGATTGTTCAACCTCCACTATTGTGCGGTTCGTCAGTTTTAGGGCCTCCTGCATCCCACGTTGCAACGTGCTTGTTGTTGTGAAATCGTTTAGATTAATACCCAATGTAACAATTGTTTGGGCAATTTCCGGTCGGATTCCAACAAGCATACATTTTGCTCCAACAAGTCGAACTGCATCAGCTGCTTGAATTATGTGATGGGCAACCATCGTATCCACCACCGGTACACCCGTAATGTCAAGAAGGACTACTTCAGCACGTTGTTTCACTACACCTTCAAGTAAGTTTTCCATTATCAATTTTGCCCGTTCTGTATCAATTGTCCCGACAAGCGGCATAACCGATATCTTCTCAAAAACCGGTATCAATGATGCTGAAATTTCCTGTAAAGCAATTCTTTGCAAACTTACAGTCCGATCCCACTCGAGAGAATAGGCTTCTATGATGCTTTCACGAAGAGGATTAACCCACCTTGTGAGTAGCTCTAGGATAGGTCGTACATCACTCTCTCCAATAAACCCTTTTTCTTCCAACAACTGAAAAGTGATTTGCGAAAAATTTTCAATTGCCTTGTTTACAAACTTTATAGACCAACCGAAACGCACTACTTTCTCAGTAAAATCATTCAATTTTTCTGAGTTGACATGATCGTTTTCCGCGATATTAGACGTCATCAATTCCGCAAATTCTCTGCTTGTCTTTTCAATTAGGTTAGCTGGCATGAAATGAAAAAAACGTTCTCCCTTTTCTTCTTTCATGCTCAATTGCCAGCGTTCAATGATTTCATCCATATACTGATTGATGCCCTCTACCATTCGCTTATTCATAATTGTATTGAGAAGCCTCCTTATAAATTAAAAATAACTATACCTACATTGTAACGAAGATAGTTCTGTAACACACTCTTTTTGTCGCATAAATAAGATTATGGTTCAGTTCCAGAGAAATTGAACAACGAAAAAAACACCACGAGAAGGAACACCGTGGCGTTTCTTTTATATGTATGCTCAAAATTTGATGAGGCCGAAACTTACTTCGAGCGCTTCATCGACCTGCTCCATCAAAAATTCATCTAGGTGTGTAATTTTATCAGTAAGCCTCGACTTGTCAATCGTGCGGACCTGTTCGAGCAGAATAACTGAATCCCGCTCGAAGCCATAACGCACCGCATCGATTTCAACATGTGTAGGCAATTTCGCTTTTTGAATTTGCGCAGTAATTGCCGCAATAATAACTGTCGGACTAAACCTGTTACCTATATCATTTTGGATAACAAGGACTGGTCTCGTTCCTCCCTGTTCAGAACCGACGACAGGCGACAGATCTGCAAAAAAGACGTCTCCACGTTTTATTGCCAACTTTTCATCCTCCGCTTACGAGACGTTCCACCGTATGCTGGGCTTCAAATTCCACATGCAAGCATTCCGTGGCGATTCTAAGGTTGATTTGCGACATTTCGAGATAACCATTCATCATCTCTTCTCTGATCGTATCTGATTCATAGTCAGTTACGTATCGCTTTGTCGAAATATAAACGAAATCACCACGGTCCAACTCTTGATGGACGACCGTATGTTCATTTTCATTCAGCATTCGTTTCGGAATTTTAACAATAATTTCTTTTATGTTTTTATTCGCACGCAACGTCAGCACCTCCAACAAAACCGTTCCCTTATTTCACTACAGGTCCATCTTACCATTGAATATCGACAATGAGAAGACATAGAAGGGTTTTTATTGACAGGTTTCTGCAATAGTGCTAGGTTTTTTGTCGAAAGTGTGAGTATTATACATACTGTCCATCTACCCCTGTATATATTCTCGGAACTCGTTTCGTAATTGAGACGGCAATTTCATACGGAATCGTGTCGAGTCGTTCCGCCCACTCTTCCATAGTAATTTCTTCTCCGCCTTGACGGCCTATCAGTACCACTTTTTCACCTACCGACATTTCTCGGGATAACTTTACCATGCACTGGTCCATACAAATAGTTCCAACAATAGGCATCCGTTCACCGCCGATAAGTACTTCCTGTCCGCGTAAACCTCGCCTCAAGCCGTCTGCATAGCCGACTGGAATTGTCCCAATCCATTCTGGACCGGATGTTTCATATGTGCCACCGTAACTTATTCGTCGGCCCATTTCCAGTAACTTTACAAAGGCAAGTTCGCTTTCGAAGCGGAATGATTTCTCTAGCCCAAACGGCAATTTCCCTCCTACGTATTCCGAAGGCGCTATTCCGTAAAGTCCGATTCCGAAACGGACTGCGTCGAGCGCATATTCAGGGTAGAGGAGGGTCGCTGCACTATTCGAGGCATGAACAAGTCGGGGTTTTTCCGGCAATGTTTTAACTAATTCTATGAACATCGAAAATTGTTCTTTTGTAACTTCAGGACTTTCTTCATCTGCACATGCAAAGTGTGTGAAAATACCGTCCAGCAGTACTTGGTTGGAATTGTTGATGGCTGATACAAGGGACTGCAGTTCACAGGCATCCCTTATTCCAATTCTGCCCATTCCAGTATCCAACTTTACATGAATTTTTAATTGTTGCACAAAACTTCCGGTGGTTTCGAGTGCTGATTGTAACCACTCAGCACTCGAAACCGTTAGCATAATCCTCAGTTCAGCAGCTTTTTCAGCAAACAGAAGCGGAGACGGCCCCATGACGAGGATGTCCCCGCTAATTCCCGCCACTCGGAGTCGTACCGCCTCATCAGGTGTTGCAACCGAGACCATTTCTGCGCCTGCCTCGAAAGCCGCCCTCGCTACTTCTACTTCACCATGACCGTAACCATCTGCTTTCACAACTGCAATAACCGAGGTCTCGCTTCCTAAATACTCTTTCAAATTTCGAACGTTGGCTCGAATCGCTTCAAGGTCAACAATTGCTTGTGTTGGACGATAATGAAGAGAGTTTTCCATAACAATCCCTCATTTATACTGTAGTACTCTCTATTATCCATCCCTTGCCCTTTCTTCGTCAACCTTAGTTATTTCATTCCCTCTACTTCCATTGATCCGGCTACTTCAATCAGCTCACCCTGCGTCAATGTATTCGATGCTATGAAGAATGAAACGCCTTCACTTTCCCAACGAATTGAATTTTCCGTAAGAGCTGCAACTGTGAATCCAAGATCGACAGGGTCACCTTCAATGGATACCGGCATTTTACTGTCCGCTCTAGCTGCTGGTTCCTGAACAATAATGAACTCTTTTTCTCCTCCAAATGTCATAAATGATCGCGTACCACTATCCGTTTCCACAACTTTTTCATCAAGAAGCGTGCCATCTGCCCAAGCTACTGATGGATAATACGTTGGGAGTCCCGTTGCTTCATCATCGGTTGAAGGCTCGGATTCTTTGCTCGTATTGGTATCTTCCATTTCTACTGCGTAATCTGCAGCTTTTCGTTCGACGCCAAGTGTAATCTTATTGAATGTAATGCGGATCTTTTCTACTTTATTCTCGTCCAGAACGGAGACATACGTTGGTAACAGTGTCTTTTTATCAATGTGAATCTGCTGGGTTGGCAGAACCTTTTTATGGTTATTTCTCGTGGCAGTTTCAAAGACATACGTTTTCTCTTTTTCCGTCATTGTCGAATTTTTATCTGCTTTAATATCTTCAGACAAAGCACCGATTAAATACGCCTGGCTATTTTGTGCTGGCCATTCACTTTGGAACTTATAGGTCTTGCCAAGAGATGGCGTGACAACAAAAACACCTTCTTTATTACGTACAATCATCTGGGAGTCCTTACTTCCTGCCTGCGATACGTTAACGCGATAGAAAGCCGGCTTCGTATGCCAGACGGCAACTTCATATAAACGCGGCTCAGCTCCGGTCTTAATTTCCATAGTCGCTTGCAAGTCATACCCTTTCGTTTCATTCCACTTTCCACTGAGCTTCTTCATGACGTCCTCTTTCGACGGGGCCCCACATGCCGCGAGGATTACCATGACTACAACTAACAAAAGAGCAAATATCCGGCTACGCATACAGTTCATCCTTTCTCATTTCAATCGGGTAGGTCATCTTATGAGGAAGGACGAACAATTATGCAAGGAGGATTACTTGAGCTGCAGCTACGGTTTGCGTATGAGTTATGGAAATGAAGCCAGCGCTAGGAACCCCCTTAAAATAAATAATCGGTTTTCCGCTGTGCTCAGGCAATATACTTATGTCCATGAAGCTGCACTGGGTTCCAATCCCTGTCCCTTTCGCTTTAGAGAACGCTTCTTTCCCTGCAAAACGACCTGCAAGGAACTCCGTTCGCCGGTTAGCTGTGTGAGATTCATAGATTTCTAACTCTTCCTTCGTTAAAATACGCATACGAAATTTCGAAGATCTAGCGTCCAACTTGGCAATTCGATCCAGTTCAACGATATCAAGCCCAATTCCTGCTATCAAAATGATCGCTCCTTTTCAAATTAGTTCCAAAGCACATATACCTTGGTAAAGCACTGGAGCCTAGTCGATAATATATGTATAATGAAATCATAGATTGAGGTGAAAACATGTTTAGTCGTACAGAAAGCTTTTCGCAATACATCCGCCTATATCCGGTGGTAACGTTCTTTCTTGCTTTGAATATCCTTATTCATTTAGCGACATTCATCCCGATTATCGGGCAACAAGTATTATACTATGGCATAGGTGTCAACTTTCTTATCTCCGAAGGGGAATGGTGGAGGCTTCTATCACCCATGTTCCTTCACGGCAGTATCATGCACCTGCTTTTTAATATGTTCTCTCTTTTCATCTTCGGACCTGAACTTGAGAAAATCGCAGGTAAAGCACGCTTCCTAACAATTTATATGCTATCAGGTATTTTCGCTAATATTGCAACGTTTTTCCTACAAGCCCCTGATTATCAAAGTCTTGGCGCAAGTGGTGCAGTTTTCGGTATTCTCGGTGCGTTCGGAGCACTCGTCTATTATACGAAGCATATTTTGCCACAATTAAGGCAGATTATCCTGCCAATTATTGTTATCAGTATAGTTATGACCTTCGTCCAGCCCGACATTAATGCAACTGCCCACATTACGGGATTAGTCGTCGGTTTTTTAATCGGACTAAGTTATTTTCACCCGAAACGGATTGTAAGTTGGAAAGGTAAAAAAAGAAGTTAAGAGAGCAGGTTATTCCTGCTCTCTTTTTTGTTACCATGTCAATTGAGTCAAGTATCCTTCGAATTCTTCTCATACCAAGAAAGTATCTTCTCAGCCTCCGACTCTTCCATATGATGCACTTGTGCATTAAAAATAGTCATGCCTGATTTTATCCTTGCAGCTAATGTCGCCACGCTTTTGCGTTTTTGGAAATAGTTTTGCTTCATTTCCATCGATTGAATCCTTTTTTTCATCAAATAAGCGGTTTGAAGATTGAAGCTCCTGAATCGTATCGTTAGCTGATTACCTGAAATTTTGTAAGCAGACGAGCGATGCTGCCACAACCCAAAGAGGACGATGATTGGCATGATGAGGAGCGACAGCAATCCATACGGAAAGAAAAAGTACGTCAATGCGCCGATCGCCGGAATCATCCATAGGAAATCCACTCGATAAAAAAAGTGCTTACTACGTGCTGGTAGCTTTTCCATTGATTCTTCAAGTATGAGGTTCGGGAAAATCTCTTTTAAGGGACCATAGACTTCCGTCTTTTTTACAAGAGGGAATAAATTAATTCTTGCACCCTCCATTCCACCTCCACCCGCACTATCGATAACGACCGCCGCATAGCCGAATAATTGCCTGAAAGGGTTCTCAATAATACGTACACTTTGAACCCTGTTCAATGGTACTGTCATCCGTTTTTTCTCAAGTAACCCCCGCGTAATAACGATGTCCTCTTTTTCAAGTGAAACATTAAAACCGTAATATGCCAGGAATGTCATTGCGACAGATAGCCCCCATACGAGAAGAAACCCTAAAAACACAGTAATTGCAACGATAAGGAGGCCGAATTTAATGAAACCTGAAATCTCTTCGTACATCCATTCAAACGGAATCATTTCAGCAAACTGCGACAAGAAGATACCCACACCCGAAAGAATAATCCCAATCCCGCCCGATGTTGTCGCCAGGACAAGTAGCCCTTTTGATGACATGGTAAAGATCGATTTTGACTGTGATTCTTCGACTACTAGATTTTCTTCTGTCAGCTCACTATTTTCCTGTAAAGCTGCTTTTTTACCACTTTTAGCCTGTGCAATTTCCTTTTCAATTCTGCTTGCAGCCTCTTTCGTTATAGCTGTCAGTTCTGCCTCCGACTTTTTCAAAGAGGAGCTGCCTGCTGTCTCCACTTTCACTTTGACAAGTCTGAAAGGCCGGTGCAATATCCCTTCTGTATAGTCGAGACTTTGAATTCGATCGAATGGAATATAGCGTTTCTTTTTCACAAATAGACCATATTCAATCCGAAGTTCATTATCTTCGAACCAGTATTCGAAACGTTTCCACTTAATAATACCTGTGATGAAAAAAGCAATAATGAGGACACCAAAAATGATGAAGGTTAGATAATCTAAATACCATTTCCCAGACCCCAAATCATTCAGCCCATTTGCAAACACGAGGACAATAATCGGTAATATCGCTTCTTTAGCTGTTTTCATCACTTCAATAATCGCTGTAATCCAGTGTAATTTATAGCGTGTCTCAGACATCTTCTTCCGCCACCCTTGCAAGCGCTGATATCCTGCTCCGAAGTTCATCCGCCTCTTCCATCACAAGAGCAGGAATAGTATGATTCGTCGCCGCTGTAGAAATTGTAATTTCCGCCAAATTATATTTCCGCAGGATCGGTCCTTGTGCCGTGTCTACGTGTTGGACACGTACCATTGGTATCAATGTACGCTTGACGATGAAAATACCATGTTGCAGTTCAATTTCTGATTCACGCACTTCATAGCGCCATCGCATCCATCTTACTTTCGGAAATAAATAAATGAAAAAATAGGCAAATAGAATGACCCCAACTCCAGACACTACATATATCCACCATGGCCACTCAAATATGTAAGTCAATACACCCGCACCAATTGCTACGAGTAAAAGTAATCCTGTTTCAATAATGCCGTATAATCTCCAAACTTTTAATCCTTTTTCTGATATCCGGTTCACCGGTTGCTCTCTCATATGAACACCTCTTCCCTTCTATTTATTCTATACGATTAAGGACGTGAAATGTTTCATTTATTTAAATCGTTGTTGACAGAACGGCGCCATGGCCTGCATGACGTTGTTTACTTTTAGCTTTGTGTTGTATTAATTCGAGATGTACGTTATCTAGTTTACAGAGTGCGTTGCATACTTCGAGCTTTAAATTGTCTAGTTTTCGCTTGACGTCGCGAATTTCATTGATCAGAAAAGCGCAAACACCTTGGTCAGGAGCGATAGACATAGGTCGGATAAGGAAGGTAACTAAGTTCGACGGGAAAGGATGCAATTCAATCTTTCCTAGTTGGTCCGACTTATATCCCCAGCTCCTAGGCTCCGGAGCTAGACTTTATTCCAAATTGTAAAACCTATACTTTCTTATTATTAAACAAAAAAGCCGGGTATGCACTAATGCGCATACCCGGCTTTATATAAAATATATTATTAACGATCTGATTTAGTGTTACGTGAACGACTGCTGCTTTCTCTTCTAGCTCCGTCACGGCTACCGCTTGGTGCGTTGCCGCCACTTCCGCCACTACGACGAGCTCCGCCGCCATAACCACGACCGCCGCCACCGCTTGATGGACGTCCGCCGCTACGGTTACCTTTATAACCACCGCCACCGCCGCCGCGAGAATTTCCGCGTGATGGTAATGGACGCTCTTCCGAAATTGATACAGGTGTATCATTCGGTTCGCGAGTTAATGAACGAAGTGCTGCTGCAACTAGATCTTTAGCTTCGAATTTCTCAAGCAAATCAGCTGCAAGATGTGTATAATCACTCAATTCATTTTTAGTAACAATTTCAGTAAGTTGTTCCACAGCCACACGTTGCTGACCAAGAATTGCTTCGTCAGAAGATGGCGGGTTCAATGGAGTCATTTGTTTTTTAGTTGTTTCTTCTACAATACGAAGGTAACCCATTTCACGTGGTGTTACGAATGTAATTGCTACTCCACTTTTCCCTGCGCGTCCTGTACGACCAATACGGTGAACATAGCTTTCAGGATCTTGTGGAATATCGAAGTTGTAAACGTGTGTTACGCCTGAAATATCGAGTCCACGTGCCGCAACGTCAGTTGCAACAAGGATATCAACTTTACCTTCTTTGAATTGCTTAAGGACAGACATCCGTTTCGCTTGAGTCAAGTCGCCGTGAATTCCTTCAGCAATGTATCCGCGGATACCTAGTGCCTGAGATAGTTCGTCAACGCGACGTTTCGTACGTCCGAAGATGATTGCAAGTTCAGGCTGTTGAACGTTAAGAAGACGTGAAAGAATGTCGAACTTTTCGCGTTCTTGTGATTTAACGAAGAACTGTTCGATATTTTCAACAGTCATTTCTTTAGACTTGATTTTAACCATTTCAGGGTTTCTCATGAACGTTTCTGCAATTTTGCGGATCGGTCCAGGCATAGTAGCTGAGAATAGAAGCGTTTGGCGTTCAGCTGGTACGCTTGCAAGAATTGTGTTGATGTCTTCAATGAAGCCCATGTTCAACATTTCATCTGCTTCGTCAAGTACAAGTGTTTGTACGCCGTCAAGCTTCAATGTTTTACGTTTGATATGGTCAAGAATACGTCCTGGCGTACCAACGATGATTTGTGGGTTGTTGCGCAACGCACGGATTTGACGACCGATTTCTTGTCCACCGTAAACAGAAAGAATGCGTACACGTTTGTCAGCACCAATTCTGTAGATTTCTTCAGAAACCTGAATAGCCAATTCGCGTGTCGGAGCAATTACAAGTGCTTGAACTGCAGTGTTTCGAACATCAACCTTTTCAATGATCGGAATACCGAATGCAGCTGTTTTACCAGTACCAGTTTGTGCCTGGCCGATAACGTCGCGACCTTCCATACCAAAACGGACAGTACCTTCTTGGATTGGTGTTGCTTCTTCAAACCCCATTTTAGAAAGTGCGCGTTGTGTTGATTCACTGATGTTTAATTCTGAAAAATTAGTCAAACTTATCAATCTCCTTTGTTTTTTCATTTGACAATTGGTTACATTTGCAAATGAAGGCACGGCAAATTCGAGCCTGTTAAAAGGGAACGTTTCCGATATTTTGCATTCTCTATAGTTTAAGTAGAGGTTATGGTTGAAAAGGAAAGCCCGGTCTTTGCCGAGCGGTTCGATCAACGGACAATTCGTCCAACTTAATATGAGCAAACCGTTATATTCAAAAAAAAGTACCCTTCACTTATTGAAGAGTGCTACGTAAATGTATCCAATGTTCATCATAGTATACCATGAGAAAAAGCACTTCGCAATCAATCCGTTTAAGTAGCAATAATCAGATTACTCATTCGGATCGGGTGCTTCGGGAACCTTTAGTTACTCATCTCGTATGAACCGTAGCACTTCATTGAACCAATTGTCACAGTCATCGCTGTAACAGATATGATGCTTCCCAAATGGTGATTTTATGAATTCCTTTTTTTCGGAGCCTAGTTTTTTTAAAAGGTGCTCAGCAGAAGCAAACGGAACTATGCCATCATTCCCGCCTTGAACAATACATACAGGTGTTTTAATTAAACCGTAATATGGCTCGACCATTCTTACGATGCTTAAAAATTGAACTATTGCCCACAATGGTGTATTCGTCAATTTATAATCGTACAAATGATAAAACGTATTCGGTGGATATTTTTTTGTAATCGGCCTTATTAACAGGATTCCCAAATCTTTTATAAGAATGCGCGGACTTATATATTTTGCAGCCGCACTTAATAAGACAAGTTTGTCGACCTTGTAACGCAGCGCCAAGTACATCGCGATAAGTCCTCCCATAGAAAAGCCGACCACGATGACACGGTCGACTTCTTTTTGCAACTTTTTAAACGCGAGTTCCGCTTCCATCAACCAAGAATCCGCTGACACGTTCCCAAGATTCAGCGTGAGTCCGTGTCCAGGGAGTGTTGGCAATGCAATTTGCCAATCCGATTCCCTTTTCAAAAAATTAACAAGCGGACGAACTTCAAACGGACCGCCGGTAAATCCGTGGATAAACAGCACACCAGTCTTCATTTTCTGACTCACTTATTCGTCAATCCTTTGAGAACATGTTCAAGCGCCATACCTCGTGAACCTTTTAATAGCACTATCGAATTTTCCCCTGTAAATTCTGCCAACGTATTTACAATCGGTGTATAATCCTTTTCCGACCAAATAATTTGTGCTTCAACGCTATCTTTTTGTAATTTATCATGCAGCCACTTCATGCGCGGACCATAGAGCAGGATACCTTCTAGCTTCATCGCAGTAATTTCATCCGCTAGATTTTCATGATAAACTTGCTCTTCGTCACCCAGCTCAAGCATATCAGCGAGAACGACCCACTTTTCTTTGCGTAATTCAGTGTCCTCCATGAATGCCAACGCTGCACGCATCGATGTCGGCGCCGCGTTATATGCGTCATTGATGAACAATGCACCATTGCTTACAATAACCGGTTGCATACGCATATCTGTTAAGGAGGCTTGTCGAAGAGCCGAACGAATATCAATGACACTGACAGCTGCTTCATCGGCGATAAGGATTGCCGCTAGTGTGTTTTTCACTTGATGTGCCCCGTATACAGGGATTGTAAATTCCCCATCCAGTAAACCTGTGACCGTAAAACGACTTCCTTCATCACCAGATTCAATCTTTTCGAGTGACAATACCGCTTCTTTTTCGTAGCCAAATGAGATCGCCTGAATAGCTGTTACTTGATCAACAAGCTCTTGTAGGAGCGGCTCGTCACCATCATAGAATAACTTGCCACCCTCTAGAAGTCCGTCAATAATTTCGAATTTAGCTTTAGCGATTCCTGCACGTGATCCAAGATCCTGCATATGCGCTTCCCCGATATTCGTAATAACAACAAAGTGCGGTTTTGCGAGTTTCGATAAAAAGGAAATTTCCCCGAACCCACTCATGCCCATTTCCAGAATTGCGAACTCCGTATCTTCCTCAAGCGACAAAATCGTCAGCGGTAAACCGAGTTCATTATTATAATTACCTTCCGTTTTTCGCACATTGAAATAAGGAGACAATACGCTAGCGATTAGATCTTTTGTTGACGTTTTTCCATTTGAGCCTGTTATGCCGACGACTTTACAATGAAGCATCCCTCGGTAAACACGTGCCATTTCTTGGAGCGCCAACTCGGGATCATCGACAAATATAAGTGGCAAATCTGTTGGTGGATTCGGTTCATCTTTCATCCATAAAGACGCAACTGCACCTTGTTTAATCGCTTGTTCTACGTAATTATGACCATTCACTTGTTCACCTCGGAAAGGGATGAATAGGTCCCCCGCCGCTGCAGTCCGTGAATCAATGGACACACCCGTTACAAACGCGTCATCTAAGTTTTGGCCGGCTGCCTGTATCCAATCAGCGATTTCCGTTAGTTTCCTTTTCACTTAAAATCACACTCAATCCATCGTATATTGTAATGTTTGCTTCTCTGCATGCCGTTCCAATGCAAGTTCAATCAGCTTGTTTATTAAATCGGGATACGCCACACCTGTTTTTTGCCACAAGAGCGGGAACATGCTAGTAGGTGTAAAACCAGGCATCGTGTTCACTTCATTGATGAGCACTTCGTTGTCCGCTGTAACAAAGAAATCTGCGCGTACAAGACCAGAACAGTCAAGCACTTTAAATGCACGGACAGCCATGTCTTCCATCGTAATTTTAACTTCTCCAGCTACTTCTGCAGGGATAGCCAATGTTGTGTTGCCATCTGTATATTTCGCTTCATAATCGTAAAATGCAGCGACGGGCTTAATTTCACCAGATACCGAGCATAACGGTTCGTCGTTCCCCATGACACTCATTTCTATTTCTCGTGCTGTTACGCCTTGTTCAACGATGATTTTCCGGTCGAATTTCAAGGCCAGATCCACTGCTTCAATTAAGCCTTTGCGGTCCGTCGCCATGCTGATTCCAACACTTGAACCAAGATTGGCTGGTTTGACGAACATCGGCCAACCGAGTTCCACTTCCATTTTGTCAACTAACTGTTGTTGCTCCTTGACCCATCCAGTACGTATAAAATGTACATAAGACACTTGTTTCAATCCTGCTTGCGCAAACAGTTGCTTCATGACGACTTTGTCCATCCCCGCAGACGATGCAAGGACACCGTTACCTACGTATGGTACATTCATCACTTCAAAAAGTCCTTGAACCGTTCCATCTTCCCCATTCGTTCCATGAAGAAGTGGGAAAACAACGTCCAAATCACCTGTTCCTCCGCTTAAGAAATCATGGATGCTATCCGGCTTACTGGCACCGTTCCCTTCGAGACGAAGTTCTTCAATCGTTTTCGCGGGACTTTCAAGTGATTTGCCTTTTCTCCACTCACCATCATACGTTATATAGACCGGCACCACTTCGTATTTTTCAAAATCGATTGCTTGTGTCACTGCACGCGCAGTCGACAACGAAACTTCATGTTCCGCTGATTTCCCACCATAGACTAACCCTAGTTTTTTCTTCATATTTTCCCCTCACTATCTATTAGTTTCATTCCTTCAGTTTACCATGAACAGCACACATTCATGATGAATTTATGTAAGTTCTTTACCCAAATAACTTAAGACCCGTAACACCTGCAATGATGAAGGATAAAAACAGGAACTTCAGCACGCTTCGCTTTTCACGAAAGAAAGACATGCCTATCAGTACACTGCCCGCTGCACCAATACCTGCCCAAACCGCGTATCCCGTTCCGACAGGGATATCCTTCATGGCGACTGATAATAGATAGAAACTGAGTGCTCCAGATAAAACAGTCAAGATCGTATATTTTTTATTCTTGAACCCAACGGATAGTTTCATCATGATGACGAACGCCACCTCGAAAAGACCTGCAATGACAAGGATTAACCATGACATTATTCAGCCTCCTCCTTTCCATCAGCAAGTTTAAGTCCAACGATACCAACGAGTAGTAGCACCAGAAAAAACAGTTTGCCAACACTCACTCCCTCATTGAACATGAAGATACCGATAATGGCTGTTCCAGCCGTACCTATTCCCGTAAAAATAGCATATGCAGTGCCAATGGGTATTGTCTCCATCGCTTTCGCGAACAGGAAAAAGCTAACGACGATGAAAATCAGCGTTACTAATGAAGGTAGAAGGACTGTGAAACCCTGTGCTTCTTTCAATCCAATTGCCCAGATGATTTCAGTCATGCCTGCGAAAAGTAAATAAATCCATGCCATAACGATGACCCCTCTCTATCAATAAAATGAAAGTAGCCATCAATTTTCCCACAAGTTTAGCACGTTCGTCTTTATTGAGGCAACTTTGCGATTGCCAATGCGTCTATAAATGAAGGCATGCATCCTTGGTGTCGATGCGTTATACTATTGAGTGCTAATCAAAACTATCAAACTTTGGAACATAGGTGATTATATTTGAAAATGACTAACAAACCCGCAGATCGTTTTGACTGGACACTCGCATTTATTTTGCTGTTATTTTTCCTTGTCAGCCTATTCGCGATTGCTTCCGCTCAAACGACCGGCCAATACAAGGATTTAAACAACGTGCCCGTCAACTTTGTACCTATACAAATTCGATGGTACGTGGTCAGTTGTGTCATTATTGCCGTCACGATGCTTTTGGATCCTGACCAATATAAAAAAGCGGCCTGGATTATTTACGGCGGAGGAATATTTCTATTAGCTCTATTAAATTTCCTTCCCGATTCTATGGAGCTCGTCGCACCAAGAAACGGTGCAAAAAGTTGGTTCCATCTACCTGGTCTAGGGAGTATTCAACCAGCTGAATTCATGAAAACATTCTTCATCATTGGTATGGCACGCATGATTACGCAACATCATGAAAAATTTGCGGATAAGACGTTGAAAACAGACTTTTATTTGCTTGGAAAAATCCTCATTATTTTCATGATTCCTTGGATATTTATCATGTTACAGACTGATTTAGGAACTGGTCTTGTCTTCATTGCCATTACAGCAGCATTCATCATTGTATCCGGTATCACTTGGCGTATCATTTTACCTTCATTCCTCGGTACGGCAACACTTGGAGCTATACTTCTTTGGATGGCCCTGTATGCTCAAGACTTTTTAAACAAATTCGGGTTCAAACCTTATCATTTTGAACGGATATACTCGTGGCTCGATCCGTACTCTTACTCTTCTAATGAGGGACGTCACCTTATCACGTCGCTCAATGCAATTGGCTCTGGCGAAGTTTTCGGTAAAGGATACCAAGGCCGCGAAGTGTATGTCGCGGAAAGTCATACCGATTTCATTTTCACGACGATTAGTGAAGATTGGGGATTCATCGGAGCAAGCCTGGTCATTTGTTTGTACTTCTTCCTCATCTATCATTTGACTAAAATCACGCTCGAATTGAAAGACCCGTTCAGTACGTACATATGCGCAGGTATTATCGCGATGATTACATTCCACGTTTTCGAAAACATCGGCATGACAATTCAGTTGCTTCCGATTACTGGTATTCCATTACCGTTCATTAGTTACGGCGGAAGTTCACTTATGGGGAATATGCTCGCGATTGGGCTCGTATTCAGCATGAAATTCCATCATAGATCGTATATGTTTAGTTCGGATGAAGACGAGTAAAGAAAAGCAGAAGCGTTTGGCCGCTATAGTCTAGACAAAAAAGCTTCGACGGTAAAATCCGTCGAAGCTTTTTTTGTCTAGACAGTATCACTTTTTTATTGAGATTGAATTTGTGGGGCTTGTGCAGGTGGCGCGAGGGCTTTCAGCATTTCCAGACGGGATTTGGTCTTCGTAGCCGAAACACCCAACTTCGCCAAGTTGGAGATGATTCTTTTCAAATCAACTTCTTTAGCCATCTATTCCACCTCGACCTTTCTATTAGTTATAGACGAATACGCATACGCAAAGTTTCTTTTCGCAAATAAATGTCGTTCTTTTTCTTCCTACTACAATCATACCACTCCTGTCCACTTTTTAATCTTTCTTTTATGTTACAATTGTGGACTTTTTGTAAATGTTTCATACATCGAAATAAAAATGACATTCACATTAACATACCCTCTTCAGGGTACAATATACTCGAGATAACGAAAGGAGGTGGGTAATTGACAAAAGACCTGATCTTAGATGAGTTTCCAGAAGAGGCGGCAATACAGTCATGTCGCAAAAGCCATCATCCAGAAATCGTGAAAACGAACATGGTTCATCGATTGAACCGGATTGAAGGACAAATTAGAGGCATGGTTGAAAAAGACGTGTACTGCGATGACATCATCACTCAGTTGTCCGCAACCCAGTCTGCGCTCAATAGTGTGGCAAAAGTGCTGCTCGATGGTCATCTGAAAGGCTGCGTCAAAGACCGCCTCACAGAAGGCGACGATGATGTTCTTGATGAACTGCTTATTACAATTACAAAACTAATGCGAAAATGAGGAGGGAAAAATTATGACAGAAACTACAACACTAAACGTTACAGGTATGACTTGCGGACATTGCGTAAAAGCTGTGGAAGAAAGCGTAGGGAAACTAGTAGGAGTAAATAAAGTAAAAGTCAATCTTG
This sequence comes from Sporosarcina sp. ANT_H38, assembly GCF_008369195.1. Classification (GTDB taxonomy): domain Bacteria; phylum Bacillota; class Bacilli; order Bacillales_A; family Planococcaceae; genus Sporosarcina. The sequence continues at coordinate 24,063 of NZ_VOBC01000003.1, forward strand.
AATCAAGCAGCGTGGAAATCGATTACCAAGGTAAAAAAGTCAATTTGGGGCAAATTACAGATACGATTGAAGATCAAGGATTCGACGTACAACAATAATGTAACGACACTACCGCGGACAACTGCAGTTTACGATACACTGATGCACAGAGATTTATTACGCGTTGCAGATAAGGTTAAGATGAGCCGATTAACAGTACGCAATAGTAAACGGAACTTGTTATAGGTACTAGCCTATAACTCTGTGGGTATTGATAAGATAGATGGCACTGCTATTTTCTTCTGCAGTGTTTTTTTTACTCCTGAGCAAATTTTTGAGGAGATTGTTGTTTAGTTTTACTTTTACGTTGTGAAGTTGCCATCTTCACCCTTTACCGTTGTCCGAATGACGAGTGAAGAGTAGAATAAGGGTATTGATTTAGCAGAAAGTGGGTTTGATTTATGAAAAAAGCAATCCTTCTTCTTATGTCCGTACAATTTTTCGTTTACCTCGGGTTCGGAATTATTATTCCAATTCTTCCTGAAGTTATTTTGCAACAAGGTTATTCCGAAGTGCATGTTGGCGGATTACTAACCGTTTACGCTCTCGCTTCGTTCTTCACCGCACCGCTCTGGGGTGCTTTGTCAGACCGAACTGGAAGAAAAAAGCTCATTTTAATAGGGCTTATCGGCTTTAGTCTTAGTTTCTTCCTGTTTGCTCTGTTCATCGAAAACTTGCCACTATTGTATGTGTCGCGCGTTGTGGGTGGGATATTTTCAGGTGCGCTTTACACCGCGGTCACTGGATTCGTTGCAGATATGACGGATGAAGAGAACCGCAACAAATATATGGGACTGCTTGGCATGTCAATTGGACTTGGTTTCATTTTCGGACCGGCAATTGGTGGTGTACTTGGTAATGTCAGTCTTCAATTACCTTTTTTGGCGTCCGGTGTATTGATAGTACTTCTTATGGTTTATGCCGGAATCATTTTGAAAGAGCCGGAACGACGTGGCGTGGCAAACAAACGCGCTCTCCTTCCAAAAGGTGCAGCTACACTGTGGCAATACAGGATTCGTTATTTGTTCCTATTTTCGTTTATGGTGACTTTCCTTCTTGCTGGACTCGAATCAACGTTTCAATTGTTCCAAATATCGAAAATCGAAATCACACCTCTTCAGCTTGGTTACTTGTTTATGGCTAGTGGTTTTGTCGATGCAGCGATTCAGGGCGGTGTCGTACGCCGTGTAAAAAACGGAACAGAAACAAAATGGATTATTGGTGCTCAGATAGTTACCGCACTTGGACTTTTCCTTATCCCTTTCACTTCAAGTCTCTTCTGGGCAGGCTTTGCGTTAAGCGTCTTCACTGCTGGGAACGCACTCGCCCGTACTGTACTCGTTTCATTAACAACAAAAGAATCTGGCGGGAAATACGGAACGGCTGCCGGAATGACGTATTCCATGGACAATATGGGACGCATTATCGGTCCACTATTATTCACTTGGATTTTCACGCAACAAGCCGACAATATGTATCTCATTTCCTCAATTCTTGCAGTTCTATCTATAGCGCTAATTTTTGCGTTTAGAAAGTCCTCTAAATCGTTGCGAACTTTGGAAGCAGCGGCTGAATAAATATTGTCAACACAAAAGGCAACCTTTCTAAAATTGATGAAAGGTTGCCTTTCCTATTTCACAAAAATAAACACTGTGAATAATTACTCCGAAACAGCCTCTGCCTTTTCCACTTTTGAATCCCCTAGTTCAGGATGCGCCTTTCGTACAACAGAAGGTCTAGCAAGGAATAGAACGGCGCCAATTAACAAGAGGCTTGAACCGATGAGAATCCACTGTGCCGGAAATATATCGTATAAGAATCCATAGATAACTACTCCAAGCGGCATAAGTGCCATCCCCATTGTTTCCAGGATTGAAAAGACGCGCCCCTTATAATCATCGTCAATCATTTTCTGCATCATTACTTGCATGGGCGTATTTACCATGATCAATGTTGCTCCTAAGCTGAACATGAGGAACACGTATAACCCAAACATTAGCCCATATTGCATAGGTATTAATAGCGGCAGCGCCACGCTTCCCATAATGACACTCAGACAAAGAACGCCTCGTTTTCCCACGAGCAACGGGTACTTCACTTCTTTTCGCATTGATAAATAGATGGATAACAGCAGCATTCCCACCGCAAATGCACCTTCCGTTAACCCGAAATGCGTTGAATCCATCTTCATTTTTTCAATTAGAATGAAGGCATAACCAACTTGGAATGCACCAAATAGGAAGTTGACGAATAAGGCAATCCAGATGAGCGCAATGAGAATCGGCTGAAGTTTTAAATAGGCTAACCCGGCTTTCATACTTTGTATCATGGATTCCTTTGGTTCCCCTGCTATTACTTCTTTGCGTTTCGCAAATAACTTAAAATTCATCGTTGATTCAAGAAATACGCCAATAATCGAAGCAGTCATGTATATTATAAGAAACACAGGCATTGACACGGTTCCGTACATTAAACCACCTACCGCTGGGCCTCCGATTGCCGCAAATGAAATGGACATCTGATTCATAGACATTGCTTTTTGAATCCGAGTCTCATCGACAAGTCCTGTTATGGATGAACTGAATGCTACACCCGAAAATGTAGATGTAATCGATAAAATGACGGTTGTCGCATAGATTGCAACTAGAGATAAACCTGCTGTCAAACTGACAAGTAAGAGCCCCCCTATCGCAAAAGTTGAAGCGATTTGAGCTGTAATAATAATTGTTTTTCTTGAATACTTGTCGACCGCATAACCTGCAAAAGGTGCAATAAGCATCCTCGGTATAAGGCTACAAATGAGATTCATCGCAAAACTTGTCGCGGATCCAGTCTCTTGTAAAATATAAAAACTAATTGCAAACGCGTATACTTGTGATCCGAATGAAGAAATAAGCTTGCTGATGGTGAACGTCCACAAGTGATATGTTGCTTTTTTAAGCTTCAAAACCTCTTCCACGCAAACACCCCGCCTCATAATGTTTAATCTGATTAAACAAACAATAACACGCTCCCTCTTCCATTACAAGCGTAAGTTTAATATAATTAAACTATATTCAATTTAATTCAGCTAAGTTCAAGATCTAGCTGAATTAAATTGAAGCCTCCGGCGGATGTCACAGATTTTGAAGTGAGTTAATTGAGCTTTGCTCAATTCAAAATCTGGACGCAATTACGCCGAGGCATAATTGATAATCATGGAGGTGTGCTCTATCGAAACGTTAGGTGAGAGAATACGTAAACTAAGAAAACAACAGAAACTTACGTTAGAAGCACTTGCAGGAGAAGGCTTGACGAAAGGCATGCTGAGCTTGATTGAGAACAACAAGGCGAACCCTTCGATGGACAGCCTTTCTTATATAGCGGGTAGGCTAGGCGTTGAAGTTTCCGAGTTGCTGGAAGAAGTGAGTACGCAGGAGTTAAGAGAAGTGTTGGAGAAGGCAGAGAAGTTATTCAATACCGAGTTTGATGAACTGACGGATGAATTGAGACAACTCATTACGTTAGTTGAACCTTATACAGAAAAATTGACGCAAGGGTACGAATCTGCACGCCTACTGGAAATGTATAGCCGCTGTCTTCATTATGAAAAAAAGGATGGTTGGCAGGCGTTTTCTGATCGGGCTGCGACTATCTATGAGCAGATGAAAATTATTCAGAGGCGCGCCAGTATCGGTGCATTTCGGGCGTTGGTCAAATTCACAGAACATAACTATGACGAGTCGCTTACAATCCTGCTCCGAGAACGTTCTGAAATCGAAGCAACCAATGCCTATATCGACCCAATGACACGACTAGACTTTGACTACACGGAAGCAATTCTTCACTTCGCAGTAGGTGATTCCGAATCAGCTATCCGGATCATGAAGAGCGGTATCGAGTTTTCGAAGGAGAAACAGGTGTTTTATCGTATAGATTACTTATATAGACTTGCAGTTATGCATGCGATGATGAATGGAGATGACGTAGAATACGCATATTATATAAAGAAAATAACGCAATATGGAGATTTTGCTGACGACCAAGATGCGCTCTTTTACGCAGAATTTGTAGAGGTCCATTATTTAAATTCGTTTAAAAAGTCCTATAAAGAAGCTCATCTCTTATTAAATTCAATTTTAGAAAAAGATGGTTATTCTAAGGAATATGAGTCATTTATCAACCAAGAACAAGGGATATCTCTCTTCGGATTACATGACTTTGAACAAGCACTTGTATTCCTTGAAAAAGTTACAATCGCTGATTACACCCATCATCCCTTCGACTTATCCAGGCTTTACGAAAAGGATGCATACCAAGCACTTTGCCATGCGGAGCTTGGTAACTCAGTTGAAGCGACACGTCTCATTGACATTGCAGTAGAAAATATATCAATAATGCCACACACCCCATACAAAGATTTCATCATGGCCACACATAAACTAATTACAAGATAAAAAATACCGCAGAAGACGATATGACGTCTTCTGCGGTATTTTTTATAATTTGTCAAACACACTTTATCGTCGATAAACGACTTATGCTTCAGACGTCTGTTTATCAAGCGGAGCATTGTATATATCTTTATCCAATTCACCTGTCACACGTGCAGTCGTAACACCGGCTGTCATAGAACCACTGACATTTAATGCTGTACGGCCCATGTCGATAAGCGGTTCTACTGAAATCAACAGTCCTGCTAATACAACTGGCAAGTTAAGCGCTGACAGAACAAGAATCGCAGCGAATGTTGCTCCGCCGCCAACTCCAGCAACTCCGAATGAGCTGATTGCCACAATAGCAATCAATGTTATAAGGAATGTTGGTTCAAGCGGATTCTGTCCTACTGAAGGTGCAATCATCACTGCGAGCATCGCAGGGTAGATTCCAGCACAACCATTTTGACCGATTGATAAGCCGAATGAGCCCGCAAAGTTGGCAATCCCATCAGGAACGCCGAGGCGATTCGTCTGTGTATCAATGTTAAGTGGAAGTGCCCCTGCACTCGACCGTGAAGAGAAAGCGAATATCAAAACTTCCCCTGCTTTTTTCAAGTAAGTAATTGGGTTTAATCCCGACAGTGTAATAATGATTAAGTGAATACCGAACATAACCAAAATGGCTACATATGAAGCAAGTACAAACTTACCTAAACTATATATAGCGGCAAAGTCAGACGTCGCTACGGTGGTAGCAATAATCGCTAGAATACCGTACGGAGTCAAGCGCAGAACGATTTTTACAACTCCCATGATCAAAGAATAAATCGCATCGATTCCTTTTTTCACTGTAGCCGCATTTTTTTCATCTTTTCTCGTAAGTGTCAAATATGCAAATCCTAGAAATGCAGCGAAGATAACTACTCCAATTGTCGATGTCGGACGTGCGCCCGTTAAATCAAGGAACGGATTCCCTGGTAATAAGTCGATCAACTGATCTGGCAATGTACGATCCGCAATACCTGCAGAACGTTCTTCTATGGAAGCGCCACGTGCAAGTTCAGCTTCCCCTTGCACAATTTCCGATGCATCAAGACCGAAGAGAAGTGTAACAGAAATCCCGATAACTGCAGCGATCGCTGTTGTTCCGATAAGAAGCCCTAATATTAATCCAGCCATTTTACCAAAGTTCTTGCCAATTGTTATTTTCGTGAATGCCCCAAGGATAGAAATGAAGACAAGTGGCATAACAATCATCTGAAGTAATTTAACATATCCTGTACCTATTAAGTTAAACCATGGTATAGACTCCTTCAATACCGCAGAATCTGTACCGTATGCAAAGTGTAAAATAAGTCCATATGCAATCCCAAGCCCCAGCCCTGTAAATACACGTTTCGAAAACGAAAGCTTTTTGCGATGCATACTATATAGTATACCAACCAGTAAAAGCAATCCGGCAATGTTCAGGATTAGTAATAATGTATCCACTCTTTATTCCCCCTAATGTTTATATAAGCGCAATGTATAGAATTCACTTTATACCATCAATACCTATCAGTCAAGTAGGGTTTTAATTATTTAGTTTCCTATATTATCTTCGTTTCCCATAGTTATACGGTATACTAGCAGTATCGTCATTATTTGCAAAGGAGGTCGCGTATGGCCCAACTAATTAGTATTTCATTGACTGCAATACTTATCTTGAACATATTTCTTGCGGTTGCCCTTATTTTTCTTGAAAGAAGAGATCCTACTACAACATGGGCATGGCTTCTCGTTTTATTTTTCATTCCGTTTTTTGGCTTCTTCATCTACCTCTTACTCGGTAGACAGCTGAGAGAAAAACATCTTTTCCGCTGGGAGGGTCGGAGTAAAATCGGGATTGATCAATTAATAGATTTTCAAATAAAAGCAATCGAAGAAGACACCCTCGAATTTAGACTCGATGACACGTCTCATTACAAAGATATGATCTACCTCCACCTTAGAAACAACCATGCTGTTTTGACGCAAGACAATGACGTCCAAGTTTTTAATGACGGCGCCGCAAAATTCGAATCACTCATCCAAGACCTCGAACAAGCGAAAGATCATATTCATTTTCAATATTATATTTTCAAGTTGGATACCCTCGGCACGAGGATACTAAGCGTTTTAATCAAAAAAGCAAAGCAAGGTGTAAAAGTACGTTTGTTATTCGACGCAATCGGTTCTCGCGGACTCCGCAAGAGACATTTGCAAGAACTGATTGATAACGGTGGAGATGTTGAAGCATTTTTCCCAGCTACTTTACCGCTCATCAATCCTCGTATGAATTTCCGAAATCATAGAAAAATCGTTGTTATCGATGGGCGAATTGGTTATGTGGGCGGCTTCAATGTCGGTGATGAATACCTGGGACTGAATAAGAAGTTCGGCTATTGGCGCGATACACATCTTCGTATTGAAGGAAGTGCCGTGCACCCGCTGCAGACAAGATTTATATTGGACTGGAACCAAGCATCCGAAAAAAATGATATCGAATATGCAGAGCGATTTTTCCCAGCAATTCCCCAAAAAGGTACGGTAGGGATGCAAATTGTTTCAAGTGGACCTGACTCTGAGTGGGAGCAGATTAAAGACGGTTATTTGAAAATGATTTTCATTGCAAAAAAGTATATTTATATTCAATCACCTTACTTCATCCCAGACGTTAGTTTCCTGGACGCACTGCGCATCGCCTGCCTTTCAGGGGTCGATGTACGGATAATGATTCCGAACAAACCTGACCATATGTTTGTTTATTGGGCAACGTATTCGAATGTTGGTAAATTGTTGAAGGCAGGAGCCAAAGTATATATCTACGAAAACGGCTTCTTGCATACAAAGCAGATTGTTGTCGATGATGAGCTTTCTTCTGTCGGAACTGCCAATATTGATGTGCGTAGCTTCAAGTTAAACTTCGAAGTTAACGCCTTCATTTATGATCGTGAAAAATCACATGAATTAGCTATGCTTTTCGAACAAGATATACAATTATCGACAGAATTGACCTATGAAATGTATTTGGAACGATCACAAATGATTAAAATAAAGGAATCAGTTTCACGATTGCTTTCACCCATTCTATAACAAACAAAAACGCTAGAATCTTGACGTAAACTAAAGGGACGCACCGTTAATACGGTACGTCCCTTTTAGTATATGGAAATCCAAGTCAATTATGCGTTTATTGGACCCCTAAATATTCTTCTAACGTAAGATTTCGGTTGAAGATTTCAGCTGCAATTTCAGTACCCACATAACGGAAATGCCAAGACTCATGCATATACCCTGTAATCTGTTCTTTCCCTTCAGGATAGCGCATGACGAAACCGAATCTGTGGGCATTTGCTGCCACCCATTTCCCAGCTGCTGTTTCACCAAATGATGATGAAGCAAAGTGCTGTTCGAAATTCACTTCACCTATGTCGAATGCCAATCCTGTTTGGTGTTCAGAATACCCTGGGCGTGCACTGTACGTATCTGCTGCTTTTTTACCATCACGGGCAACATATCTATCGTAAAGTGTCGTCTGGTATTCAAACGAGCGATATGTGCTGAAAGCATTGAGATTAAAATCTGCAAGTTTTGCTTCTGCCGCCATTTTTTCAAATGCCGCACGCGCTTTTTTGTCTTCTCCCGGTGCATAGGTTGTCGGAAGAGGATACTTTTTATTGGCAAGTAAAATCCCTTTTATAATCTTCGGTTCCTTAGGAAGCACCTGACCTTCGATATATCCTCCGTTATCAATCGATGGAGTCTGTTTCACTTCAGTGCTAGATCCGGCATCGGTGTTTTTAGACGGTTTAGATGGAGGATTTTTTTGCTCAGTTTTTTTCTGTTCTGGTGTAACCTCTTGTACTTTCCCGGGTTCAGTCTCTTCTTTCGTTGCATCAGCATCAGCATCCGGTTCTACCACTGGTTCGTCCGGTTCTCCTGCAGAGTCAGGAAGTTCGATTGGCTCTGTTTCTGGGACTTCTTCCTCTTCAGAAACAGACATGCCCATAGCTTCCTGGCCTTTTTTAATACTTTTTTCTACATCCCAGTCATTCATTCCAAGTCCAATTACCAGACCTGTCATGATGACACCAGAAATAACTAAAGTAATCGTTAATGCCTTACCCTGCTTTTTTTTATTGGTATAGTTGTTTTTTCGTTTCATCAGTAAGCCTACCTTCTCAATATATATCTATATTCTACCATCATTTTTCTTCGTGGTCTTCGTATGCTATCATTTAATGTCAAGATTACTGAAAAGTTTGTAAATGATAAATCAAATGAATAACCAAAGATGGCTTTCGTTGAGTTTCTTCACTTTTTTCTTTACTTGGGACGTATTTATGCCCTATTGGACCGGCTGGCTAACCATTGAAAAAGCTTATCCGTAACAGCAGCAAGTATTATTTATGACAGATCCCCAAGGCTCGCATTTATCGGTATGATTATCTGTTCTGTTCCAGCTATCATCATTGTTCTGATGACTAGGAATAAATATGCTTATTGAGCTGCATTTATTGACTCATAGAAAAGACGCTCACTAGGCGTTTCAGTTCCCGTTGAGCGTCTTTTCTTTACACAACAAAATTGACGATGAGCAACACTACAAAAGCGCTCCCGAAAAAGATAGACATCCACAACATCCATTTCGACTCACGTATCATACCCTGCTTTCGAAAGGATTCTGACCGAGCCCCGTTCGTCAATGAAAAAAGAGCCACCATCGACAGAACAGCATTATTTAGGTCTAGCTTGATGATGAAATAAATGGACGCTAATGCGGCTGTTACAATCCCGATTCCAAATAGCCATTTAGTTTGCATACTGTATAAACCTCCCTTGGCTAGATAATCCACACCGTTTGATCCTATTTATATAGTTTGAATGAATGATTCCGTTGAATAATGCTCTAGCTACACCCATAAGGCGGCTTCGCTGCGTTAGAATCGTACCGGATTAGAAAAAAGGCTGAAGATTTCTCTTCAGCCTACTTTCATTTATCGTCTTTCTTGTCTTTCTTTTTCACTACTTTTTCTAAATTCACTTCTTTTACTTCTTTTACTTCTTTTACTTCATTTACTTCTTCCAAAATTACAGCTTCATCATTACTTTCAACAACCACTTCAGGATGCTTGTAATAGAATTTACGACCTAAATACGTTTGGAAGATTAAGAGAAGTCCGCCAACTGCCCAGTAAAGAGGCAAAGCCGCCATTGCATTGAATGATATGAACATAATCATAATAGGCGATAAATAAATGAACGCTTTCATCTGTTTCTGTTGTTGTTCCGGCATTGTCCATAATGATACTCGTGCTTGTACGAAGTAGACCGCACCGGCAAGTACCATCATAATCATATCGGGTTCCCCGAGATTGAACCAAAGGAACTCATGTGTTTTCACATCTGTAGAATTGAGGATGGCGAAGTAGAGGCCCATGATGATCGGCATCTGGATGATTAGCGGAAGACAACCCATATTAAGCGGATTGACACCATGCTTCGAATAAAGCCCCATCATTTCTTGCTGAAGCTTCATTTGCTCATCTTTTTGTTCTTTTTCTTTCGCTTCTTTCAAACGCTTTTGAATGTCTTCCATCTCAGGACGGAGTGCATCCATTTTAACTTTCATGTTCTGTTGCGACTTATAATTCTTCAGCATTAGCGGCATAAGAATCATACGAATTAATACAGTGATTAGAATAATCGACAGACCGTAATTTCCGTTAAAGAAATCACTAAAAAAATGTAGTAGCCAATCCATTGGCTTAACGAAAATATTATAGAATGTACCTTCTTTGTTCTCAATGCCAGCACAACCGCTTAGAAAAACGACAGTGGTCATTAACATCGCGACTAATCCAATTTTCTTCTTCATTAGATTCACCTTCACTATTTCAAACTATTATAAATTATACCTTACCTAGTCCCCTAATTACAATGATTGACCATTCAAGAATTACTTTCTTCCCTAGGAATCGTGTAACAGGAATACTTCCCTTCCACACTACTCCCGAATCGCCCAGTGTTTTCCCGGTATATCTCATGAATATACGTGTAAGGTAACTTTAATTACAACAACGCAATCAGTCAGATATATCGGAGATTTCAACTTCAGAAAAATACAGATATTATTAGGATACTTTCAATTTATGAACTACGAATTCTTAAAAGGTCATTACTAGATTTTCTAACATAATTCAAAAAACACTTCCATATAGGAAGTGCCTCTAGTATTTATTAAACGAATTTTATTTGTTGGTTTGTTCCGCACCAGGTTCGTCTTGTTCTTTCTTACGGTAGAGTCCGTCTGTTTCAGGCGTCATCTCTACATCGTCTTCAACTTCCTGGTTATAATAATGGACGCTCGTTTGAGCACCTTCACTTACCATCTTGTTGTCTTGAATATCATACGGATCCGAATGTCCGACTTTCGTTTCAGCACTTTTGTTCAATTTTTGTGATTCCATGAAAGAATTGACTTTAGTTTTCATATTGCCGAAAGCCACTTGCGCCTTGTCTCTATTCTCTTTTTTACTGAAGTAGGCATAAGCCCCCGCCGCCATCGTTGCAAGTAGTAAATTATTATTTCTTTTACGAGCCATTTAAATCATTCCTCCCTGTTTTAATGAAAATGTATTTGTAGATAGTATACCCTCTTCAATCATTTTAAAAACTTTCATTTTTCTTATATTGATAAAATCATATCCACATGGGGAATTCCTCCATCGTCATAAGGCTCCGAAACCGCATTAAATCCATGATCCCCATAAAACCCTACAAGATGGTGCTGGGCTTGAAGATGAATATCCCCAGGTTTCCAATGGGTCTTAATAAAGTCTACACTTCGTTCCATAAGAATATGTGCAAGCCCTGTACCTCTTCTATTCTTCCTGATAATAACTCGACCGATAGATGGTCCCGTATACTTCACACCTGCCGGAAGAAGCCGCGCATACGCTGCCAGTCCCTCCTCATCTGTGCAGAATATATGAAGCGCACTATAATCATAACCGTCAACTTCATGGTACGCACAATTTTGCTCAACGACGAATACATCGACTCGCAACTTTAACATTTCATATACTTCATGTCCGCTTAATTCCCCAAACTCGTGATATGTCCACTGCATATTAACGTCTCTCCCATATATATCATTTTCATTACATTGGTAGTTTTTATCCTATTTTTTTGTTATGATAGCAAAAAGAAATGCAGAGGTGACAGTGCAATGATCCGACCTATGATTACCGAGGATAGTATGCACGTTCAACAGATTGTTTATAAGACTTGGAGCGCGACCTATAAAGATATTATTCCAGCGGAGATCCAGAAAAAATTTATCGACCGATCCTATTCAGAAGCGATGCTCTTAAAACGGATGGAGAAAACCTATGTGCTAGTAGCGGAATGCGAAGGTATTCCTGTTGGTTTTTCCAGTTTCACGAAGAAAGATGAAGATGGCGATTCTGAATTGACTGCTATGTATATTTTACCATCTCATCAAAAAATGGGCTACGGAAAAAATTTAATCGACTATGCTTTGTCGTTACTTACGGATGCGCAACAATTATTCGTTTATGTTGACGAACGCAATGCAGTTGGACGAGCCTTTTACGAGAAGCAGGGCTTCGAGTTACTTGATGTCTTTGAAGAATATTTCGAGGGCCACCCTGTGGTAACAGCCCAGTATGTATTTTATATTCATAGCCACGTACATGTCCAATGCTAAGTAAAACGTTTTGCGCCTGAAGCCAAACACTGTTCCGTGTAGAAAAACTTATACTTTCTTATCTACTAATTAAAACACTTTCCCCCAATAGGAGGAAAGTGTTTTTAATTACTTATAAAGGTCTCATTGTTCCATCATACTTATCATCCACGAACTGCGTTTCATGTGTTAGAGATGCTTTCTTTGTAAAACAAAGAATAGCCGCGATGTAAAGAAGGATTGAAGATAACGTAAGAATTCCTGCCGTCAAACCAGCGATGATAAACATTATCCCAGCAAGTTTAGGATTTTTATTCTTCCAAATGTTCACCATTCCAATTATCGTCAAGATTAAGCTGACGATTAAGCTAATAATGATAAACCAAATAACCCCACCTATAATATCAAATGCACCATAGAACATATCGATATGTTCAGGAGTTAATGTCGGATCTATCAACAGCATCTCCACTTCGAACTCTTTCTGAATCAACGGGTCCGATTTTAAATAAGTAACTAAAGCCAGTGAAGCAAAACTGATCATAACACCTATCGTCGTCAATACGACGCTAAAAATCGATAATATCTTTTCAGCTGTACGGCTCATAAAAAACACCTCTTTCTTATTCTATATATGATTATACGTTAAAAAAAAGAATAGGTTTCACTTTTTTCATATTGTTAGACAACACCAAGAAGGAGCTTTTCTTTCATTCTCCAAAACAATTTTATTTTCCACTTAAAAATTGTAGGTACGTAGCGGACAGATATTCACAACAAGATTACCAAGGAGGAATGAACTGCAATTCCTCTCAAACGGTGTGACTGATTACAAGCATTTCTTGTTAAAAACCGCTAATCAACATACAAAAGGACAATACTTGATAAAAAATGTTTCATCGAAAAGTAAAAGGGTATAATTTATATATTAAGGCATTTTGGACGGAATTAAGAAAGGAGACGATACAAATGGAGCAGAAACTGATTTTCAGCCAAGCCGATATGATGTATACTCTCGCCGGTTCTACTTTGTTAGCTAGCTTAGTGTACATTATAACTTTAGTGAGTTAACTATAAAAGGCAATCCTTAGTTTAAAAACTAAGGATTGCCTTTTATTATGATTCCCTTATACTTTTACGTCCTCATAATCTTTGTAACGTTCAAAAGCAGTTACAACATATGAGCAGACAGGCTCCATTTTCAACTCTTGTTCACGCGCATAGTTCGCGGCGCGATCCAGCAACTTTTTCGCCATGCCTTGTCCTCGTAAGTCAGTCGATACGAATGTATGATCCATTACCATGACATCCCCAAGAATCGTCCAAGTAATCTCTGCCAACATGTTGCCATCTTGTTCGTAACGGAACGCGAATGCGTCCCCACCTAGATCAACAAATTCGAATTCCATCTAAACTACCCCTTTTCAATAAATTCTAATTTACAGTGCAACACTTTACTTCGCTTCCCGATTACTTAAACCACGACTGAACGGATTCGAATAGGTTCGCAAAGAACTCCTTCACACTTTCCCAAAATCCAGGATCAATATCACCGAGTGTTTCTTTTATTTTCGATGTCATATCCGATAATTGCTCGGATAATTTATTGAAATCGATATCTAAGTTTCGAATTCTGTCCATTAAGTCTATGAGCAATTGACGATCCGCATCACTTAAATTAATATTGAGTTTTTCCATTTGCTCTGTAACAATTTTCTCGACGTCTTCTTTTGTCGCTGGGTTTTTCTCTGAGATTTGCTTTTTAATTTCTGTTAGAAGCTCTGCTACTTTGTCACTATCAACACCGGATTCTTTCGCAAATTTCGTCGCAAGATTTAATTCATCATTTGCGACATCTGTTCGTTCCGTATCAAGTTTTTCACCAGTAACTTCATATGCTTTGTATATACCAACGAGCGCGGAATGACCTGTTACTTTTTTCGGCGCTGCCACTTCGACAACCGCGTCTTCGATTCCAGCTGTCAGCATAGCAGTCGCATATATTTCCGACGTTACTTCTGTAATATTATCTGGTGTAACAATTGTGATGACTAGTCCTTTACCTTCCTCTTGCCTTGTAATTTTAGCAGAAGAATACATTCTTGCTTTACCATTGCCATTTTCAATATACTTCACAAGGTCACTACCGTTAACGGATATTTCTTCAACTTCCGCTTCCTGTGCAACACCCAGGCTTATCTTAACACTTTCCTTCTCAGCATCCGATAAATCTACGCCGTAAACGACGATTGGTACACCAAGTTTTTCATTGATAACTGGATCTTCCGCATGTACGGCCGACGGGACCGAGATTCCGATAGCCAGTACAGCCGCCATCATCATTGCAAGTATACGCTTCATGTTGATTCCCCCTCTTTCTAGGAATTAATACGATTTGGGTTTGGTAAAGGTTCCCGAATTTCAGTATTACTTCAACAATGTCCATCCTTCACTTTGTTCTATTCTGCCTTCTTTCATGAGTTTCCCAAGTGCACGTTTGAACGACGCTTTGCTTAAGTTGAACATTTCCTTAATCTCATCAGGTGTTGATTTATCAGTAAACGGCATTCTGCCTCCAACTTCATTCAAGTGGCGAAGAAGCTTTTCTGCATCATCTCCCTGGCGCTCCTCTTTGCGCGGTAGCATCGATCCGTTTAACGTTCCGTCATCACGAACGCCAATAATACGTACATTCATTTCCTGTCCCAAACGAGGTTCCCGTTCCTGCTCGGTATTATGGATAAAGATTCGGTAATTCTCCGGAACACTGAGCATAAACGAACCGACTGGCAATAAGCGGTATGCTCTTGCCTTCAAATCCATATTAAACACGGTTGTAGGCGCTTCGACAATCTGTTCCAACACGCGTTCTTCTGTGGCAAGTCTGCCGAAAATCGTACCGCCCAAATCCATTCGAAGTGTCATGTACAATGCATCGTCTATCTTCGGCCATAGAGCCCGAACTTTAGGCATGTCATTTCTATTCACTAACACCTCTATTGAAGAACCGATATCTACAAAGACACCTTCATGGTCATCCACACGGATTACACGTCCCCAGCCAAATGTCTCAGCTGTCATATTTGGCAGCTGCATCGTCGCAGAAAGTTCTCCACGTCTATTCAGATAAAGGAATACGTTGACAATATCTCCTTCTTGAATATTTTCATCTGCATCAGATGCGTTCAACATAATATGTTCTTGATCGCCATCGCCGTCCAATATCCATCGTGAACCGTCTTGCTCCAACACTTCTAACTCCGCCGTATAACCTGATTTAAGTTTTTCCATTATTTATCTACCTCTTTCTTATGATCCATTACACGTAATTTCCTAACAAATTCATCGTCTTGTCCCATCGCTTCGACTAGATCGGTTATTCGATCCATCGCATTCCAGCTTAGGTGGTGCTCAATTCCTTCCACATCACCATAAATATTTTCTTCATCTACGCCAATAATACGAAGAAACTGTTCAAGGAGATCATGGCGCCGCACAAGTTTTTCTCCAAACGTCGACCCTTTTTTCGTCAATTCGAGGCCCTTGTAGCGTTCATAGACAATATAACCTTCCTTGTCGAGTCGTTGGGCCATTTTTGTAACAGATGAAGGGAGAACCGCCAAGGATTCAGCAACGTCCGATACACGTGCAACGCCCTTCGCTTCGATATGCAAATAAATCTGTTCTAGATAATCTTCCATACCTGGTGTTGCCAACTGTACCGCCTCCAGTATGTATACCCAATTTCATTCCCAATCACTACTCTTTTAATATTCATAGTTTAACTTTTAATTTACCGGGGTAAAGATAGAACACATAAGTTAAGGGGGTGAAACACTTGGGTCGTATTCTATGGTTACTCATTGTAGCATTATTCGTGTTTTGGTTGTTAGGTCTCGTGTTCAAGATTGGCGGCGGATTAATTCATATTCTTCTAGTCATCGCAGTTATTGTATTTATTTTCAACCTCATAACTGGAAAACGAAACGTGTAACGAAAGGGATGTCGACATTAGTCGGCATCCCTTTTAGGTTCTACACGATGTAAATCATATTTTGTTAAGCTGCATTCCTTCTACTGTCTAGCTACAGCGGCCAGACGCTCGGGCCGCCTCCGCTTTTCTTTAGTCTATTTTCGCATAGATACAGGTGTTTCGTAAAACATTACCGTCGGGTGATAAGGAATCTTGTTTCAAAATCCCTTCGAGAGTAAACCCCGCACGTTCTGCGACACTTCGACTCTTCATGTTTTCTTCATCACAACGAATTTCCACTCTGCGTGCCCCAAGTTTTTCGAATGCAAATTTCTCAATAGTTTTAACAGCTTCCGTCATATAGCCCTGTCCTTCAAACTCTGTTGCAAGCCAGTAGCCAATCTCGAATTTCGGAATCGACCAATCAATTCTATGGAGTCCCGACGAGCCAACGAACTTCCCAGTCTCTTTATGATAAACATGAAAGCGTAGATCCTGACGAGTGATGAAATTTGCAACCGCTTTTCGCAAGCTTTCCTCTGTCATATGCAACTCAGGTTCCGGTTGCGCCCACGGCATCCACTTACGAAGCGCAGGTAACGAAGTCCGAATCGCATTCCAAGCATTTGTTGCATCGCTAAGTTTAGGAGCTCGAATGATTAGCCGTTCCGATTCGAATGAATCAGGAAAATCCGGGATACGCGGAGATCGTGTATCCCGTGATTTTTCTCCGTCTTCCCAAATAACAGGCGTCGTCGTTCCCGCCACGAAGTCTTCTCGCGTAATACCATAAGTCACTGCGTCGTAATAGGAATACTCTTTTGGCGAAAACCATGCTTTGCGAAGATGGGCTTCCTTAACAAACCCTGCACGTTCAAACGTTTTCCGCATTGCAAGATTATCTTGCCTTGTATGACCTTCTAGACGGATTTTCTTACCTGGCAACCCAAATACATATTCCGCCACTAATCGGAGGGCTTTCGGACCGTAGCCATTCCCTCTCGACATATCTGCAATACGTAAATCGAACAACGGAATTTCATCTTGCAAATCGTAAATTTTCACGATCCCTACTTTTTCTCCATTTTCATTTTCCACCCAGAACGTTTTCACTTCGTCCGACCCATAGCCGCCCTCTTCGATTGTTTTTTCAATCAAATGACGTCCCGGATCAGAGTTACCATGGAAAGGCCACGTATTAGTTGTCATAAAATGAATAAGTTGCTCCTGCTCTTCCATTGTCCACTCTTGTATATGCATTAGAATTCGCCTCCGTATAGAACCTACTTACTTATGAACGCGCAATAAACGAAGCGAGTTCAGCACGACCAACAGCGTCGCACCCATATCTGCGAAGATGGCAATCCATAATGTCAGCCAGCCAGGAATGATAAGAAGCAGTGCTATAATTTTTAAACCTAATGCAAACATAATGTTTTCCTTGATAATTCGCAATGTTTTTCGGCTTAATTTCATTGTATAGGGCAGTTTTCCTAAATCATCTGCCATCAATGCAATATCTGCCGTTTCCAATGCGGCGTCCGTACCGGCTCCACCCATTGCAATACCAACCGAAGCTGCAGCTAAGGCAGGTGCGTCATTAATGCCATCACCAACCATGGCTACACGACCGTATTGATCGCTTAATTGTTTAATAGCCGTTAGTTTGTCTTCAGGCATCAGCCCGGCACGTACATCAGTAACACCAAGCTCAGCAGCAATTGCTTCCGCCGTTACCTGGTGGTCGCCTGTCAGCATGACTGTATGACGAATACCTATATTTTTCAATTGACGTAAAACATCACGACTTTCTTCTCGTATTGGATCCGCTACAGCCAATAGTCCGCTAAACGTTGTACCAGTTACAATCGCCATGACTGACTTTCCTTGTTGTTGAAGAGTCACCGCTTGTTGCAACATCTGTTCCGGCAATGAAGACAGTTCCTGTGCCCAGCTTAAGCTACCGATATACGTAATCACACCCTCAATTTCCGCATAAGCGCCTTTTCCGGTAATCGATTGAAAATTTGACGCATCGACTTTTTGCGCTCCATTTTTATGCGCATAATTGACGACTGCTTTTGCAAGCGGATGCTGTGACATGGATTCCACTGCTGCAATTGCACTTAGTAATTTTTCTTGACCATCTATTTCAGTTACTATGAAATCTGTTACTTCCGGATAACCTTTCGTTAATGTTCCGGTTTTATCGAAAGCTATAACGTCAAGCCTCCCTGTTTCTTCGAGGTGGATGCCGCCTTTAATCAGCACGCCTTGACGTGCTGCATTTCCAATCGCTGTGACAATAGCAACTGGAGTAGAGACAACTAGCGCACACGGACAACCTACTACGAGTACCGCGAGGCCTTGATAGATCCATGCATTCCAATCTCCGCCGAGCAGCGGCGGAATTATTGCTACAAGGATTGCAATCACAATGATTGCAGGTGTGTAGTACTTTGCAAATTTATCAACAAACTTTTGCGAGGGTGCTTTTTCTGCCTGCGCATCTTCTACGAGGTGGATGATTTTCGCAATCGTCGTATCGCCGACGAGCTTCGTAACCGTTACTTCCAACGCACCTTCTTCATTGAGTGTACCTGCGAATACATTGTCTCCGGACATTTTCAGAACGGGGATGGATTCACCTGTAATCGCTGCTTGATTGACAGTAGAAGTACCTGTTAAAACAGAGCCATCCATGGCAATCTTCTGACCCGGTTTTACTATGAGGATATCCCCGACGACAATGTCTTCTGTCGGAAGCTCCACAAACTCCTCGCCACGTTTTACTAGCGCGGCAGGCGGTGCAATATCCATTAATTTTCGAATAGACTGGCGCGCCTTATTCATTGAATAGGCTTCTAGCGCTTCACTTACTGCAAACAAGAAAACAACAACTGCACCTTCTCGCCATTCCCCAATGATCGCAGCACCAATGATGGCAATTGTCATTAGCGTTTTCATATCGAATTCGAAGCGAATAAGATTTCTCAGTCCTACTTTAAATATACCTGTTCCGCCAATTACGATGGCGATGGCAAAAAGAACAATTGCCGCTGGATGCGTTTCTGTATAGCGAAACGATATAATCATCCCCATCATTAAAAACAGAAGCGAAAAGAGAGTAATTAGATTTTCCTTACGTTTAAAGAAAGGTATTTTCGGCTCAATCCTTTTATTTTGAAGCGGGGCAACTTTAATGCCGTCAAAAGCGCCGGCTGTCTCCAAGTCTTCAACACTCGCACTTCCGCTAAATACCAATTTGGAAGCACCGAAGTTTACTTGTGCATCTTGTACTGAAGGTAAATTCTTGACGTTTTTTTCAAACTTCATTGCACAACTGGCGCACGTTAAATTTTCCAACCGATATTCCTTCTTTTCAACTGTTGCCATGTTCAACACCTTCTATCGTATGCTCATGCGCGACTTTCACAAGTTGGTGAATGTGATCGTCTGCGAGCGAATAGTAGACCATTTTCCCTTTTTTCCTTGATTTGGCAAGTGCTTGTTCTCGCAGATAGCGTAAGTGATGGGATGCAGTCGCGACAGAAGAACCTATTACTGCCGCTACGTCACAGACACACATTTCCTCTTCTAGTGTCAGCGAAAAAGCAATTTTCAATCTCGTTTCATCTGCCAGTGCCTTGAATATTCGTGCCGTTGCCCCCAAATCCGGTAATGCAATTTGGACCCGCTCTACGACTTCTTCGTGGACCATTATCACTTCACACACTTCTTTTACCGTCATATTTTCACCTCATTCAAATGATTGTTTGATTATTTTTAGTATATTCATTTTTTTATCCAGTTGCAAGGCTAATCAAATGATTGTTTGAATGAAATTTATTTCATTATTGCGGTTCGGCAATATCCATGGTGATAATTTGCCCGCCTCGTTGGAGACGACCTGGAATAATCTCCGCTGCAACGGGTGCGATGATATTAGTAGTTAAACGACATTGACTGTAGTATTTGTTTGCAGCGACTACTTTAGCCGATATGTTATAAATCCTAGGAGGAATCTTTTGAGTAAGATTTTCTTTACTGCATAATTTCCAAAATCACAGTTAAAAAAGGTGTCCGGGGATTCTTCGCAGAACATTTACTAATAGTAGCCAAGGACCATTGTTTTTATGTATCGGTACGAGATTTCTCGAATGCATTTGATGATGTGTAAGATCGTACAGAAGCAGACGTATCATGAAATTTACATAAGCATCATATGGAACGATTCATGCGCTGGTTTTAGTCATTAAATAAAAATAAGTTCTTAGGAGTTGAGAGAATGTTACGAGGACAACGGAATACTATCACAGATGTACTAGGAGTTAAAGTCGGGCATGTGACGCTTGAACAAGTATTACCAAATGGTGATTCTGTATGCACAGGCGTGACTGCGATTTTGCCACATAGCGGAAATGTTTTCGAGCAGAAAGTTCCAGCAGCCAGCTTTGTATTAAACGGCTTCGGTAAAACGGCGGGACTGATTCAAATTGAAGAACTAGGTGTTATCGAATCGCCCATTATGCTCACAAACACGTTTAGCGTCGGGGCGGTGTTGGAAGGTACATTAGCGTATATGCTCGATGAAAATCACTCCATTGGAGACTCTACAAGTTCGCTAAATGTCGTTGTCGGAGAATGCAATGACAGTTATTTGAACTCAATGCGCCTGATGAAAGTAAGGCCTAACCACGCAATTGAAGCGATTCAAAACGCCGACAGTACGATTGAACAAGGAGCAGTCGGGGCTGGAAAAGGGATGATCTGTTTTGGGATGAAAGGCGGCATCGGCTCATCATCTCGGCTTGTTCAGAAAGACGATGTCTGCTTTACAGTCGGCGTGTTGACACTGACGAATTTCGGGAAAGCCGGGGAATGTAGAATTGATGAATGGCTCAACCAGAACGACTTTGAGGTCACTGGCTCAATTCTACAGTCTGAAGCGGACAACTTAAAACCTGACGGGTCAGTCATAATTATCGTGGCGACAGACGCCCCTGTAAATGAACGGCAATTGAAGCGTCTCGCAAAGCGAGCCTCAATCGGACTCGGACGAACAGGGACACATATCCATAACGGGAGCGGCGACATTATCATCGCATTCTCGAATGGTTTTACGATCCCACATGAAAGCACCGATATGACTAATGCATATGAGCTGTTACGTGACGATCATCCAATTATGAACGACTTATTTCAGGCGGTGATTGAAGCGACGGAAGAAGCTGTATATCAATCAATGATTCATGCGGAAACGACTTTAGGTCGAATGGATCGTGTCGTGAATAGCTGGATGAATCATAAACATACACGTTAATAAACGGGGCGCATTCAATTTTATATAGGCAGTCTTTGAGGTTTTATGATTGGTCAATCCTCTTTTATAATCGGTCAACCTGCAATTATAGGCGCTCAGCCATCCTTTCTAATTGGTCGACTCCTTTTTATGTTCGCTCAGGCATTCTGCAGTCTTCGTACCAGAAAAAAAGCGGGGCGCATTAGCGCTCCGCTTTCAATACCAATGTATACCCATCTTTAATGTCCCCATCCAAAACAGTTTCATGGTATTCACCTTTCATCCAATCATCTACCTGATCATGGAACCATTTTGATTTCATGTGGCCGCTTTGACCCGGTCCTACAATATGATTGGCTTTCGATAAATCGGACAAATCAGCAACAAAGCGCCAAGGTGCACCGTGCTCCACAGTACCATTTTCATCAAAAGCTGCTGCCTGGACTGTAACATTCGAACCGCCTATGGCCTGTTTTTTCGGATTCAAGAAATATTCAAAAATAGGAGATGCTCCCGAAAGCGCGTGCGGGAACTCCAGCTGGTGGAAATCTCCCCATTTCCAGTCTGCCATTTGATTACCGAATAATTCTTCAATATCTTCAACCGACTTCACAAATGAATCGAAGACCCACTTATCCACACCGCCATACGCCTCCACCCAGGCACCTGGATCACCTGCGTAAGATTCACGCATCATTTGGTCAGTTATCTTCCCTTTCCCCGGGAGAAGCTCGTAGACATCCTCAGGCATCGATTCGCTGAACATTTCGATTGGCAATTCTGCCACCCACTTATGGAAGACAAGCGGTGCCGCTGCATCTGTGGAATCGAATTGATCCCACTCACGAAGCATCTTCACAATATTTACGTACTTCCCGATCACGGCGTCTTCTGCTTCAACCGAACTAATCATATCCTCAAGAAACTCAGCTGCGTATAAGTTTTTTTGATCCATCTGCAGTTTCATCATATCTTCTGCCGTAAAGTTGTCCCCTTCTCGCAACACTTCCGCAATCCGTTCATAGCGATAAGGCTGTGCCCAAAGTTTCGTAATGTGGTAAGGATACGAGTCATCGACGACTTGGTTGTTGGCGGTGGCTATGAACCCTTCATCCGGATTAACAACACGCGGCAATTCATCATACGGAATATAGCCCTTCCAGCCGTAATCAGAAGAATCACCTGGTACAGGCAATTGTGCATCTCCTTGTTTCCTTATCGGTATACGCCCATTTGCTTTATAAGCGATGGTGCCATCCTTCGCTGCAAACACAAAATTCTGTGCAGGCGCATGGAAGTCTTCCAATGCCGTTTCGAAACTATCCCAGTCCGTTGCTTTGTTCATGTTCATAATAGATTCAAGCTCTTTTGTCGGTTCAAGCGCCGTCCATTGCATCGAAAACAACGCACCCGGATCTTCTTCTTTGTAAAGGATGTCCGAAATAATCGGTCCGTGCCTCGTGACCATTACTTCGAAGGGTACATCTGCCCCATCCTTAACTGAAATCGTTTCATCCCTCACCTCAGCCTGTTCCCATTCACCGTCATAAAGGAATTGGGTCCGGTCATCAGGATTTGGAGTTTCGATATATAAATCTTGGACGTCGGGTCCGACGTTCGTCACGCCCCACGCAACGTTGTCATTATGACCAAGGATGATTCCTGGAACACCCGCAAAAATAACACCGCTAACGTTTTGGTCCGGCGACTGTAAATGCATCTGATACCAGATGGCCGGTGTATCGAGTCCGAGATGTGGATCATCTGCCAGAAGCGGTAATCCTGAAGCTGTTTTATCACCAGATACAACCCAGTTATTACTACCGTTGAATTCAGGCGGAATTAAATCAGGATCAAATCTACCCGCAACTGCCACCGGATTCGCAATGTTCGCCTCAATTATAGACTGCGCATTTTCCGGATATGTAATGAATAACTCCCGTGCCAAATCTTCCGAGAAATTATTCAATGCCCAGTGCCTAACAGCTAGACTGTCCCAGTTTCCACCGAGATCATAAGCCATAAACTTACCTATCGTCAACGAATCAATTGCTGTCCACGATTCAGGCGAATAGCCTAGAACCTTGAATTCATAAGGCAACTTTCCATCCTTCTCTGCCTCTTCAATGAATGCATTAACACCTTCCGCATACCAATCGAGGACCTTTTTCGCTTCCTCACCGTAGCCGGCATGAGATTCTTCAGCTGCTGCGCGCAAGCTGAATGTACGGAATTTCTTATCCGTTCCGACTGCCGCTTCGCCCACTACTTCGGCTAAGCGTCCACTCGCTTGTCTGCGAGCCATATCCATTTGAAATAAACGATCCTGCGCTTGAACATAGCCTTGGGTCCTGTACATATCCGCGTCCGACTTCGCGGTGATATGCGGTACACCAAATGCATCCCTTACAACAGTCACGTCTTCGTCCAAAAATACCGCATTTACTTGCCCGTCAATAAATGGTTTCGACTTGCCTATGTATACGTTCACAACAATCAATGCCGCGATGACCAATACTATAATCGCCCCAAATATCGACAACAGAATTTTCGTCCATTTCCCCATTTCCCTCTTCTGTTTCACCATTCCACACACCCTTCATATCTTCCTTTAATTGTATTCTATTATTCTGTTTAAACTCCTCCTTTATCTGAATTAAACCAAAAGTGAACACTCAACCTAAGCTCGTCAACCGATCATAAACTCCGCGCGACCAATCATATCCACACACCAACCGATCATAAACCCTGTACGACCAATCATATCCACACACCAACCGATCATTAACCCAGCACGACCAGTCATATCCACACACCAACCGATCATAAAACCCGTACGAGATTTCATAAGTTCCAACCCAAATAAAAAAAGGAGAGCCCAGCCATTATCGGCCAGTCTCATCCTCTTCTACTTTATCCTTATGTATCATTTCGTATAATTCATCCTCAGTGGAGATATCTGCAAGTTTTACGTTCGACCGATAAGCTGCCCGGACAATCAAATGTCCAGCAACCGGCGCAGTCAGAAAAACAAAAACGATCCCTAAAAGCAGGCGTACGCTTACAAAATGTTGGCTAAACAAAAAATAAATGAAAGCTCCTGACAATGTTAGCAAGACGGCGAGTGTCGAACTTTTCGTTGCAGCGTGAGATCTCGTGTAAACATCTGGCAACCGAAGAAGTCCGAAAACGCTAATTACGCTAGCAATTCCACCCGTCAAAATAAGAAATGCTCCTATAAATTCACCGATCATGTTTCCGTTCAACGATAACACCCCTCTCGATGAACTTTGAGAAGGCGATTGTGCCGATGAACGATAGAATCCCTAAAATTAAAATGACTTCTAAAAAGGCTTTCGTATTCATCATTACTGAAATAACCGCTATCACAGCAATCAGGTTAACACCGATCATATCAAGACCTATAACGCGGTCAGGCATCGATGGTCCCAGTATAATTCGTATAACAGCTATGGCAATCGTTATCGAGAAAAGCACGAGCGAAATCGTCAGCATTGCTTGAATCATCAGCGGGTCACCTCCATGATTGCTCTTTCAAAATTATGTAGCTGCATTAAAAGTCCATCTCGAGACTGTTCGACGTCCATTGCGTGGATATAAAGGACATTCCCTTCCGGTGACACTTCCATGACAACAGACCCCGGAGTCAATGTCAGCAGCAACGATAGCATTGTTACTTCTGAATCGCTCTCCAAAACTGTTTCATATTTGAAAATACCTGGTTTAATTTTCAATTTCGGGCTAAGAATTTGTTTCAATACGACTATGCTCGATTTAGTCAACTCTGAAATGAAGATGAACAGCAATTTAATTGTTGAGTACAAACGGCGCAAGTAAAATTGCGTACCGAAAAACCGATGCATGAAAAATATAATCCCAATCCCGACTAGGAAGCCGGCAAAGAAAGTCGTAAACTTCGGCTCATCTTCATCCATTAAGAGCATCCAGAGCAGAGCTATAAATAAATTCAACAGTAACTGGGCTGGCATAATGTTCACCTCTTCTTTCCGATAAAGGGACGGGGCCCCTCCCTCTCATCGATTACCTATCACTAGTTAAGACCGCGTCTATATAAATTTCAGGGTTCATCAGCGTACGAGCCGCATCGGAAACATACGGTGCAAGCCCTTCCGCTCCAACTCCGAGTGCAATTGTTAAGATACCAAACATCACGAGTGGAATAAGCATTCCTTTTTTAAGCGGCACATCATCATCTTCGTTAATAATCGTCTCTCCCCAGAAGCAGTTAATGAAAATGCGTAGCAATGAATACAGTACGAAAATGCTTGATAGGAAAGCAATTGCAAGCAAGAAGTATGAACCCGTTTCAATCGCTCCCTGTCCAACATATACTTTTCCAATGAACCCGCTCAGCGGTGGAATCCCAGCAAGTGACAGCATCGTAATGAAAAACAACCAGCCGAGCAACGGATAGTTGCGAATCAATCCACTCATTTTTTCAATCTTACTCGTACCCGTTAAGTAGATCATCGTTCCTGCTAGAAGAAAGAGTAACGCTTTGATAATCATGTCGTGGATTAGGTAATAGATGGAACCTTGAAACGCCACTTCCGTCGAAACGGCAAGCCCAACAAGTATGAAACCTACCGCAATCACGACGTTATAAGAAACAATTTGTCGAATATCATTGTAGGCAATCGCTCCCATACTTCCCCCAATAATCGTGAGCGCCGCCATAATACCAATGATAGAATGTGTGACACCGGGTTCATGATAGAAGATCAGCGTAAAAACACGGAACATCGCATAGATACCGACTTTTGTCAGCAACGCACCAAACAATGCCGCAACCACTGTCGGCGGTGCACTGTAGGATCCAGGCAGCCAAAAGTATAGAAGAAGTCCAGATTTCAAGCTAAAGACAACTAGAAAGATAATGCTGATTACCGTCAATAGTGGTCCTTGCCCGACTTCCGCAATACGTACAGATAGATGCGCCATATTAAGCGTACCTACTGTACCGTATAAATAGGCGATGCCAACCAGGAAAAACCACGAGGACAGCACATTTATAGATATGTATTTAATGGATTCGACAAGTTGAACTTTCCTTCCCCCGAGTGTAATTAGGACATATGAAGATAACAACATCACCTCAAAACAGACGAATAGATTAAATAAATCACCTGTCAGAAACGAACCGTTAACGCCCGCAACGAGGAAAAAGACAAACGGATAAAAGAACATACTCTCGTGTCTCCGTCCGATTGATGAAAAGGCATAGATCAGAAGAATCCCCGTTACAATCGCAGTCGTCAATACAAGCAGCATGGAAAAAGAATCTGCTACGAAGGAAATTCCGTAAGGCGGCAACCAGCCACCGAAATCGATTCGCAAAATACCATCAGTCTGGATCAAATCCAGTATATAAACACTGACCGCAACGGTTGCTGTCATGGATACAAGACTGAACACCCGCTGAACTTTTATATAAGGCCTAAGAAATACAAGTAGTATTCCTGTCAATAAAGGAATGAGCATAGGCATGACAATAATATTATTCATCTTTGGGTCCTCTCAATAAAAAAAGATTGTCCGATCCGGTCTCTTTGTATGTACGGTAAGCAAGTACCAATAAAAAAGAAGTCACCGCAAAGCTTATAACGATTGCCGTCAAAATTAGCGCCTGCGGAAGAGCATCTGTATACTTTTCCGCATTTTCACCCAACAGCGGAACTGCACCTTTTTTCAATCCACCCATCGTCATTAACAGTAAATGCACAGCATGCGACAAGATGGCTGTCCCTAAGATGACCCGAATCAGACTTTTGGATAGCAGCAAATAGACAGCGACCGTTACTAGCACTCCAACGAGTATTGTTATTAACGTTTCCATCCGCTACACATCCTCACTAATACTTAAAATAATTGTTACAACAACACCGACAACAGTCAGTGCTACACCTGCCTCGAACAGCACAACAGTCGACAATTCAGTTTCCCCGAACACAGGTAAATTAAAATGGCTGGCCGTCTGGGTAAGAAATGGAGCGCCGAAGATAACTGATCCTAGGCCAGTCCCGACTGCAAGTAAGACACCAAACGCCGCAATCATTTTAAAGTCGAACGGGATGCCCTTATGGACTGTTTCTATATCGAATACCATATAGAGTAAAACGAAAGCCGAAGACAGGACAAGACCACCTATGAATCCTCCTCCGGGGTTGTAATGACCGGAAAGGAATAATTCAATACCGAACGTCAAAATGATAAACACAACAATTTTCGTCACTGTTTGTAAAATGACATCATTTATCTTCAACGTCCTCGTCCCCCTTTCCCGCCTTCAATTTAACTAACGTAAACACTCCGATTCCAGCTATAAAAAGCACTACAACTTCAAGCATAGTATCGAATGCACGGAAATCACCCAATATCGTATTGACGATATTCTTTCCTCCAGCTAACTCATAAGCGTCTTCAAAATAAACAGAAACCGACTCGAACATTTTATTCCCTTGGACGATCAGCGCAAGAACCGTAACAACAGTTCCAACTGAAATGGCGATAATGCCTTTACCCACTTTTAAAGACCTAGTTGCTTTTTCTTTGCTCCATTCCGGTAAGAAATAGAAACATAAAAGAAATAACGCAGTAGTCACAGTTTCCACTATAATTTGCGTCAAAGCTAAATCAGGTGCCCGGAATACAACAAAAAGAATGGCAATCGAATAGCCGAGAACACTGTTTAACAGGATTGCAGTGATGCGTGATTTCGCAAAGATAATCGCTATACTTGCCGCCATCATGACAAAGATGATGATGTATTCATTGATGCTGATAAGAGCATCGTTTGATAAATCAATTGAAAACCCACCCGTCCACAAAAGACCGCCGCCAACTGTGACGATGAAGAATATAAAAATATAGACAAGATAATCCCTGAGATAACCCGTCATATAAGTCCGTGTCAGAAAAGTAGAACCTTTTTCCAACTGTGATATCAGGCCATTGTACAAGGAATCGAGACTCCATCTCATCGGTGCGATCGAGTAAATTCCACGCCAGTATCGAAGGTATAAGTAGAGCAACCCACCCAGTACGACAACACCAATCGTCATCATGATCGGTACATTAAAACCGTGCCACGCAGATATATGCGGAACGAGACCTTCTGCTCCCTCAAACGGAGGATAGACCGCCGCCATCGCAGGGCTCAATAAATATTTGCCGACCACATTCGGGAAGAAGAAAATGCCCACAACGAACAGCGCAAGAACTGCCGGTGCAACAAGCATCCCAACCGGTGCTTCATGTGCTTTCCGATCCAGACGATCCGGCTGATGCTCCCCAAGAAATGTCTGAAAAACGAGTAGCATGCTGTAGACGAATGTCAACACACTCGCAAGCCAAGCTACTACAGGTATTAAGCTCCCCCAAACAGGACCCATCGCAAAAATATCTAGGTTACGTATAATCAATACAGATTCGAAAAACATTTCTTTACTAAGGAAACCGTTAAACGGAGGTAATCCTGCCATAGAAAAACTTCCGATAACTGCAATTGTAAACGTTACAGGCAACAGTGACATCAGGCCACCAAGTCTTCGGATATCCCGAGTACCAACCTGGTGATCGACAATACCAACGACCATGAACAGAGCACCTTTGAATGTCGAATGATTAATAAGATGGAACAAAGCAGCAAAAGTTGCCTGCGTATAAATAACAGAGTCCGCACTGTAACCACCGTTAAGCGCGGCTGAACCCAGTCCGAAGAGACTCATAATCAGACCAAGCTGACTGATTGTCGAATAAGCGAGCAGCGCCTTGAGATCGGTCTGCCGCACTGCGTTGACTGACCCCCAAAACAATGTAAATATCCCAACGCCCGTGACTGTATAAAACCATACAGCTTCTCCACCAAATACAGGCGTGAAGCGTGCAACAAGGTAAATACCCGCTTTGACCATTGTCGCAGAGTGTAAATAAGCACTGACCGGCGTCGGCGCTTCCATCGCGTCCGGCAACCAGATATGGAACGGAAACTGTGCAGACTTCGTAAATGCACCGAGTAAGATAAGCAGCATAGCAGGGATAAACAGACTTTCATCCGTATATTGACCAATCGTGGCAATAATTTCACGCACACTGTATGAACCGGTCAAGGTATGCAGTATTATAAAACCGGCAAGCATTCCCACTCCACCGGACACAGTGATAAGCATCGATTTTTGTGCACCCGACCTAGATTTCTTCCGATGGTACCAAAATGCGATTAGAAGAAACGACGAAATACTCGTTAATTCCCAAAAAACGTACAGTACCATCAAGTTATCCGAGAAGATTACCCCAAGCATCGAGCCCATAAACATGAGAAGATAAACATAAAAACGCCCTAACGCCTCACGCTCGGATAAATAATATATGGAGTAGAGAATGACTAGACTCCCGACCCCCGTGATAAGAAGTCCAAAAATCATGCTGAGACCGTCGAAATAAGTCGTAAAATTAATCCCTGCCGAATCTATCCATTTTATTGTATGTATATACGTCTTACCCTTAGACACTGCAGGGATAAAACTGGCGAGAACAATGAATAACGTTACTGGAACAATTATGACAAACCACCCGATATGCTTACTATGCACCCGCTTATAGATGAACGGGACAAAGATAGCTGCCAAAAACGGGATGAAAATAGCTATAGTTATTGTTAACAAATGCAAACCTCCAATGCTGAACAGATTAATGAAGTTGAACTAAGTCACGGGAAATGTATACAGAAAAGTGGAATATCCAGTTACGTAGTGTGTGTAAAATTACATTATTATTTAGGGCATACTTGACCTGCGACGTGTCTGACGGGATAATAGGGAGCTATAGATAACAGTAGTAGGGGAAACCGCTATGAGTTTATACATTAAATTATACACTATTGCTGTACTCTTAGCACTTTGAAACATTTCAGATCATTCATATCTTGTTTTTAGATAGATTTTCATATATAATTATTTGGTTTTCAATTAGTATTAAAATTTTAGTATGAACCCAATTATACAAATAATAATTAAGAGGTGACTACCGTCATGGGCAAAGTAAAAGGTCGTATGGACGAGAGTATTCTCGTTTGTGTCTACTACGGTCCAAATGGTGAACGTCTCATTAGACGCGGACATAAAATAGCAGCAATCATGGACTGTCCAATGTATATTTTAACAGTGGATCCACTTCCCTTTGATGAATTCGACGCGGAGAAATCCCAATATGTCGAGCGCTGGAAAGAACTTGCTGAAGAACTTGAAGTAGAAGATTTCATAATACGGGATTGCGAAAGGCGTCCATTCGCCAAAGTGATTAAAGAAGTGGCCCATGAACACAACATTACCCAAATCATTCTCGGCCAAACTGCACAAAGCAGATGGGAAGAAATTACGAAAGGCTCGTTCATGAACGTATTGCTACGTGAAATTACGTTTGTTGATTTCCATGTTGTTTCTGTCGATCGAGCTATTAGAGATGAAATTGACGGTATGTTTGAAAAAGGTGTTCGTGCTTACTTGATCGAAGACGGCGCCGGTTTCCGCGTGAGCTTCACACTCTCGAAAGAAGCCCGCTTTGAAGGTATTTTCTTCAAAGAAATTGGGACTGATTTTAACAATGGTATTTTCAAATTTATGAGCAACAACAAAATGTGCCAAGTGCATATCACAGATGACCAGGTGACGGATCCTTCCATGTTCTCTTGTAAAACCGATTAATAATAGAAGAGTGAATAAAAGCGGATGACTATAGGTCATCCGCTTTTTATTATTCCCCTATTTCTTCACCTACGATTTTCACTTCAAGCTCTAGGTCAACATTAAATTTCTTTTTCACTTCTGCTTTCACCATGTTAATCGTCTCAATGTAATCAGAAGCGGTTGCATTACTTTTATTAATGATAAAGCCTGCATGCTTCAATGACACTTCTGCTCCGCCATGCCCTTTCCCTTGCAGACCGCAGTCTTGTATAAGTTTTCCTGCAAAATAGCCTGGCGGTCGTTTGAACACACTTCCTGCTGAAGGATATTCAAGTGGTTGTTTTGATACTCGCTGGAAGGTTAAGTCTGCTACTTTCTCATTAATGACATCCGGATCTCCTTGCATGAGTTGGAAATCCGCTGAGAGAACGTAGTAGCCCTCTCTCGAAATAATACTCTTTCTATAACCAAGCTCCAGTTCTTCTTTTGAAAGAACTAACCGCTCGCCCGTTTTCGTCAACACTGTCGCATGAACAACTATATCTTTTATTTCCCCGCCATATGCACCGGCATTCATTGCCATTGCGCCTCCGATTGAACCTGGAATCCCACAAGCAAATTCAATTCCTGATAGAGCATCTGCAGCCGCATGTTTTGAAACATCAATAATTAGTGCACCTGCCTCAGCATGCACAAGTGATCCTTCAATACTTATTGCATTAAGCTGTGATAAATGAAGGACAATCCCTCTCACTCCACCATCTCTGACGACCATGTTTGACCCGTTTCCAAGTAATAGTAACGGAATTTCATTATTATATGCATAACTTACTACAGTTTCTGTTTCATCTATAGTTCCAGGAATGACAAGAAGGTCTGCTGCTCCCCCAAGTTTTGTCATCGTGTATTTACATAGTGGTTCATCAATTAGTACTGTGCCTGTTGTAATTTTTTTCTGAAGTTCTTCATACCATTGATGTTTTGACATCAACATTCAAATCCTTTCCATAAAAGCTTTTCACCCTTAATAGTATGCTTGGAAACTTTTCTTTTGACAAGGAATTCTTATTAACCGAAAGCCTCATTATTTCCCTCTATTCGGAATGCACAAAATTATTCATCTTGACTTCAAGATAATTAACGAATATAGTGAAAATATAACTTATTCAGAGAGGGAGTTTTTCAAATGACAAAATGGACAGTAGATGCTTCACACACAGGCGTTGGTTTTTCAGTTAAGCATATGATGGTTTCTAAAGTAAGAGGACGTTTTACAGGGGTAGAAGGTACAATCGAAGGTAATCCTGAAGATTTGACGGGCGCTAACATCAACTTCACAATCGACGCTTCAACAATTCATACAAATAGCGACGATCGTGATAACCACCTTCGTTCTGCAGATTTCTTCGATACAGAAACATTCCCGACAATCACATTCGTTTCAACAGGTATCACAAAAAAAGGCGATAATGAATATAACGTTACTGGTGACATGACAGTAAAAGACGTAACAAAAAAAGTTACGTTTGAAGCTGAGTATGAAGGTACTGGTAAAAACCCTTGGGGCGTAGATGTAGCTGCTTTTGAAGTCGAAGGTAAAATTTCAAGAAAAGAATTCAATCTTACTTGGAACCAAGCGCTAGAAGCAGGCGGCGTTCTTGTAGGCGACGACATTAAAATCACAATCGATTTGCAAGCAAACCCAGCTCAATAAAGAAAAGTAAAAAGCGCCGTTTAGCCTCTGAGGTTGACGACTGAAGTCTAAACAGTAATAAGTAACTAAAAAATCGACCATGCGATCAATATGATCACATGGCCGATTTTTTATTTCTGTTGATTAAGCTTCTTCCGCAGCTTGTCGAAGTGCATTTGCAAATGCTTCCGCCGGCTGCGCTCCTGAAATTGCGTATTTACGGTTAATAACGAAAAACGGAACACCTTTTACACCGATTTGCTGAGCTTCAGCGATATCCGTTCTTACATCATCTGCAAACTCGTCAGAATCGAGAACTGCTTTCGCACGGTCACGAGAAATCCCTGCTTCTTCCGCAATGCGAAGTAACACGTCTACTGAACCAATTTTTTCACCATCAATGAAATAAGCTTTCAGTAAATTTTCCGATACCGTCTTATCGAAACCTTCCTGTTCAGCAAGTTTCGCTAGGCGATGTGCATTAAATGTATTTGATGGCGTCATAGCGTCAAAGTTATAGTTCAGTCCTACAGATTTTGCTTGGTCCACCACATTGTCAGTCATCTTCTTCGCTTCTTCCACACTCATGCCATACTTCGTCGCAAGACTTTCTTTCATCAGCGTATCGGACACCGCGGGCGAATTTGGATCAAGTTCATATGCCTTGAAAACAACTTCAGCCTTTTCTCCAAGGCCGGTCTGCTCTAACGCTTCTTCTAATCTACGCTTTCCAATATAACAAAACGGGCAAACATAATCTGACCATATTTCAATTTTCAATTTTCCCGCCACCTTTCATATTCTTCATTTTAAATTCAATCAAAGAAGGGAACAATGAATATGCTTACTACTATTTCAAGCAGACTTGACGGAGGTTATTTTATGTCCAATTCATTATGGCTTAGTACTGCATATCCACGTGATCCATTTCCTCAACTTGACGGTGATGTCCAATGTGACGTTTGTATCGTTGGAGGAGGCCTAAGTGGAATTGCCAATGCCTATTTTTTAGCTAAGGAAGGGAAAGACGTTATCCTTCTTGAGAAAGACACCATCCTTGGTGGCGCGACAGGTAACTCAACAGGAAAACTGACTGCCCAACATGATATTGTTTACGCAAAATTACTGAAACAATTTGGACGAGACAATGCAAAATTGTATTTTGAAGTGAATGAGGAAGCCGTTCAATTCGGAAGGTCCATTGCAATAAAGGATGAATTAAGAGCTGCAGACTCCATTCTTTATTCTCAATCAAAACTTGGCACTGATATACTCCGTTACGAAATGAACGCATACACTGAACTTGGTATCCCCGGCGAACTTGGACGGAACTCTGAATTACCGCTCCAAATTGACGCAACGATTACCTTAAAAGACGAAAGTCAGATTCATCCTGTACGATTCGGACAGCATCTTGCACAACTTGCGGTCGAAGCGGGTGCTCGTATTTATGAACAATCAGATGTTATCTTAATGGATTTGAAAAAGCGTCTGCTTTCCATGAAATCAGGACATGAAGTCCAATTCACTGAACTCGTATTATGTACACACTATCCAATTGAAGCACTGCGTGGGTTACAAATCATGAAATTATCTGTCGATCGTTCCTATATCGTTGCAGCAGAAGGAGATATGCCACTCCGCGGACAATATATTGCAGTCGATGAACCAAAGAGGTCGATCCGGACAGCACAAATTGATGGGAAAACGTTTTTCCTGTTGTCTGGAGAAAGCCATCGAGCAGGAATGGAAAGTGATACACAAGTGCATTACAACCGACTTTACACGGACTTGCAGGAGTTATATAACCTTTCCACTCTGACGCACGGCTGGTCCGCACAAGACCCTCAGACTCCAGATTTAATACCGTACGCAGGAATTATTTCTTCTAGCATGCCTTACGTCTATTTGAGTACGGGGTACCGAAAATGGGGATTATCGAACTCAATGGCTGGCGCACGGATTATCAGTGATTTAATTGTCGGAAAAGAGAACCGCGCTTCGACACTTTATTCGCCTGATCGAACCGGATTTGGTTCATTTTTATTGCAGGCCTTGAAAAATACTGGACTTGTCTTAAAAGAGTTCACTGGTGGTCATATAACTCGTACAGACTCCCCTATTTGTACACATATGGGATGTCGAACGAGATGGAATGCTGGCGATGAAACATGGGATTGCCCTTGCCACGGCTCACGTTTCCGAAAAGACGGATCCGTCCTCGAAGGTCCTGCAACAAAGCCGCTGAATTTGTAATATAACGCGACACCCTTTTCAGGTATACTGTCGAAAAGGGGTGTTTGGAATGACTTTAAGGGAAATTCGACGCGTCCGGTGGTCTGATGAAGATCGCTATCCATTTAATCCTGACGTCATTCAAAATTTCAAATCGCTGACATTGAAAGCTCCGGTGACAATTATTGCTGGGGACAATGGAAGCGGCAAGACGACATTGCTTGAAGGGATTGCAGCAGCAGCCGGGAGCACGTTAATCAGTGGAGAACATATGAAATTTGACCATTCTCTTTCCCCAGCTTTCGAACTTGCAGATGAATTGAAGCTTATTTGGTCAGTAAAAACAGGCAATGGTTTCTTTTTCAGAGCGTCTGACTTTGTTACATATATACGAAGTATCGCCAACATCCGTGAAGAAGCTAGGGTAACAATGGAAGAAATCAGGAAGCGTGATCCAAATAGCCTTGAAGTGTTACCTTATGCCAGAACCTATTATGAATTACGTGATTTATACGGAGAAGGCCTTGAAAAGCGTTCTCACGGAGAAAGTTTTCTCGACTTGTTCCAAGCTCGGTTCCGTCCTGACGGCTTTTATATACTGGATGAGCCTGAGGCACCTTTGTCGCCAAATAGACAGCTGACCCTGCTTGCGATTCTCCATGATATGGTTGCCGAGGGGGCTCGATTCCTTATTTCTACCCACTCACCAATTCTTATGGCATACCCCGGTGCGGATTTATATGAGATTCAAGAGGGAGAACTTGTGAATGTATCATTCGATGAAGTTGGACATGTCAGCATGACAAAAGACTTTTTGAATGACCCGGAAAGGTATTTACGCCATTTGTTTAAGTGATTGAATTGGATTAAGTGCATGTGGTTAGTGCGTTGTGGATTATAATAATTAGTCCCGGATACCATTCACAATTAAAACAAAAAAGTTGCAATCCACTTTACGCGGACTGCAACCTCTTCCTAGTCATTTCAATGCTTCAGTTAACACTGGAACAATTTGCATCTTACGGGAGACGACACCTTTCAATATTGCCGTGTTGTTCACGAGGGTAACATTGAATGCTGCGCTAGCGCGCCCTGCTTCTTTACCGAGAGCTAACACGATTGAATCATTGTTCAATATGTCAGTTACGACAAACAAAAACAGGTCGAGTCCTTTTTCAGCAATGACACGGTATAAAAGGTCTTCCAAATCTGCTTGACGGTGCATTACGTCATTAATGTCAATTGCATTCACTTGTGCAATTTCAATCTTAACTTCATTGATACCAAATTCTTTCGCATCAAGTTTTACAAGGTCTTCGAGCGTTTTATTACTTAAATCTGCACCAGCTTTCAACATAGCCAGTCCATACTCTTGTACATCCACGCCTGTGATAGCAATCAATTCTTCCACTGCAGCGCGATCTTGGTCTGTATATGTCGGCGACTTGAACAATAGAGAATCCGAAATGAGTGCAGAAAGCATAAGCCCAGCAATATTTTTCGGAATCTCAACACCATTTTCTTTATATAATTTGTTTAAAATCGTTGCCGTACACCCTACAGGCTCTGCACGATAATAAAGAGGATCGTTCGTTACAAAGTTAGCAATCCTGTGGTGATCCACAACTTCGATTACTTGCACATCATCGATATCAACCACACTTTGTTGCTTCTCATTATGGTCAACGAGAATAACTTTTGTTACTTCCGTCGCAGCTTTCTCGATAAGACGCGGCGCTTCAAAACCAAAGAAGTCAAGCGCATAAGCCGTTTCATTCGTTACATCACCGAGTCGAACTGCTTCTGCGTTCATTCCCAATTGCTGCTTTAGATACGCATAACTGATTGCCGACGAAATTGAATCGGTATCAGGATTTTGATGTCCAAAAACAAAAACTTTTTCCATGAAAATAGCCCCCTGCATTTTATATTCATTTTCATTTTATCATAATGGGCGGTCAAACAAAATCGCTTTGAGTTCATCTTTATTAATGATAAAATCCGCCACAGTGTAGTTATCCAAAACTGCTAAATAAGCATTCAATGCTTCGTGTAATATACCTTTTAGTCGACAGACCGGTGAAAGAATACAACTGTTCGATTCGGAATTAAAACATTCAACAAGATGAAAATCGTCTTCCGTCATCCGAACAAGCTCTCCAACATTGATGTTTTTAGGTTCCACTTTCATCCTGATACCGCCACCACGGCCCCGTATCGTTTCGATTAACCCCATCTTACCAAGCTCGTGCACTACTTTCGTCAAATGATTTCTCGAAATATTGTATGTGTCTGAGATTTCCTGAACCGTCGATAATTTCCCTGGCTCTTTCGCCCCTAGATAAATTAAAACACGCAACGAAAAATCTGTGTACATCGTTAGACGCATAATTTCACCGCACTTTCAAATACTATTATAACGTTTGTGGCAATTGCGTGAAAGAAATGTGGCTAACTTTCTAACACTCTTTAAAGATGCATTATAAATATATCTTTAATCTTTTTTTTAGTTTAAGGTTAAGTTAACAACTATGAGGGGTCGTGCTTAACCATGTTATCAGAAGAAACCATTGCCATTATCAAATCAACAGTTCCAGTATTGGAGCAACACGGAAAAACAATTACAACAGTGTTTTATAAAAATTTGTTCGAGGCTCACCCTGAACTTTTGAATATCTTCAACCACGTCAATCAAGCCCAAGGACGTCAACAAAACGCACTTGCAGGACTGGTTTACGCAGCTGCTGCAAATATCGACAACCTCGGCGCTGTTTTACCTGCTGTCGTTCAAGTTGCACACAAACACAAATCACTCAACATTACACCAGAACAATACCCAATCGTCGGTCACCATTTATTAGGCGCTATTAAAGAAGTATTAGGTGAAGCTGCAACTCCTGAAATTATTGGTGCTTGGGGAGAAGCTTACGAAGTAATTGCAGGCGTTTTCATCAGTATCGAAAAAGAGATGTACGCTAAAGCTGAGGAAATGGACGGCGGCTGGAAAACATTCAAGGACTTCGAGATTGCCGATAAAGTAGTTGAGAGCGATGTCATTACATCATTCTATTTAAAACCTGTCGATGGTAAAAAGTTACCTTCATACAAACCGGGTCAATACATCACATTACGCGTTACAATCCCTGGTGAAGAATATATCTTGAACCGTCAATACAGCTTGTCACAAGCACCAACAGGTGAGTCTTACCGTATTTCTGTTAAACGCGAGGATGAAATCACACCGAACGGAAAAATGTCCGTTAACCTTCATAATGCAATGAATGTCGGCGATACAGTTGGAGTTAGTGTTCCTGCCGGTGTATTCCATCTTGATACAGAAAGCAATAATCCAGTGACACTTATCAGCGGCGGTGTTGGTATTACGCCAATGATGAGCATGTTTGATTCAATTGCCAAAAACACACCAGAACGGTCAGTTGCATTCCTACATTCGGCACGTACGCGTAAACACCAAGCATTCGATGCAAAATTACGTACGTTGAGTGAATCCATGCCTACTTCCACATATGCCGTGCTTTATTCAGAAGAAGGAGATGGCTTCATCAACCGCGACTTCCTTGCCGCTAACGTCATTAAAGGTAGTGACATCTACGTTTGTGGACCAACGCCTTTCATGCAGGCCGTCATTAAAGATCTATATGCAATAGGTATTTCAAAAGAAAAAATAAACTTCGAATTCTTTGGACCTGCTGAAGAATTGGAGCTTGCAAACGTATAACGTTAAGTTATTTATAAAGAAAAGCCGTCATCCCAGTTGGATGGCGGCTTTTCTTTGTTCGATTTTAGCTATATAATCAATGGCTATCTTATTGAATACTTCCGGTTGGTCGATATTGCAGACATGTCCGGACTTTTCTATTTTAATGAATTCAAATCCTTTATTTTTACGGACAACTTCTTCAATTGGCGGGATGAATAGATAATCTTCCTCACCCATCAAGAATAATGTTGGAATGGCCGTTGTTGATGCTTGTAAGCGGGTTAAGTATGGATTGATAAGCTTAGTAAGGGAAAACCATTTGATGAATTCCTTCTGGTACACCTTTTTAGCTTCGTTGACGAAAGCCATTCGCGATTCTTCATGCTGTTTACGTGGCATAATAATATAAGCAAATAATCTATAAAGGAGCATATAAGGGACAAAACGCTTTACTGTACGCCCTCCCCATAATAATAACTTTGTTCGAATATCAAAACGAATAATCGCCCCACCAAGAATGAGTGAGTTTATACGTTCTGGGAAGTTATCTGCCATTGTCTGCGCGACGATTGTACCGAGTGACATACCGATAACATGCGTTTCTTTTATGCCGACTTCGTCTAGCACTTCAATTACTTCCTTTGATATATCCGTAAATGAATCCCCTTTTTTCCACATTCCGCCAGCAGATTGTCCGTGCCCCCGAAGGTCAATTAAGAGAACATTATGCTGTTTCCTAAATTCCCGGATTTGCTTGAACCAGACAGAAGAACTCCCGCCCGCGCCATGTATGAATGTCACCCAAGGGGTTGTCGGGCTAATTTCGTAAGTTCGATAGTGAAGCAAGCTGTTCACCCTTCCAAGTTAACTATGTCTATTAAACCATTTTTTATGGAATCAATTCAACCCAAATGCGTGTTCAATCTCTCTACACTCTTAAGAATCGACTTCTTTTCGACACAAAATTCGATAGAAAAACAGGGACAGTCATCGAAGCTAGGCTTCGTGGCCGTCCCTGTTTGCGTTCTGAAATAACCTTATCTCCTAACCTTTGCAGGAAGTTTGAACGATGCGTAAATAAGAGCCCCAACAAGGAACAAACCAATGTATCCGATAAGCGGATAAAAATAAGCGACAAGATTCTTAAAGCCGACGAAGCTCAAGCAGAACCCAATTATCAGTGTGATGAACACAAAACCTTTAAATTTCTTCGTACCAATTGGAATGAAACGTGCGCCGAAAGCGTAGAACATACTAACAGCTGTATTGAAAATCATACCGTATAATATGAACGCCATGAAAGTAGCGAGTATAGGCGAAATATCGTTCATAATTGCTAACATCGGCAAATCGGAATCGGCAGCAATATCGATACGCGAGAAGATTGCCAAATGGCTTAACAAGATTAGGATCCCGAGACTAAGTCCTCCGACAAATCCACCCCACGCTGCTGTTTTCTCGTTTTTCTCCGCTCCGCCCATAACAAGTGCCATCGAAGCACCTACCGCAATGTTGAACGACACATAGTTAATTGACGAGATGAACCAATTCGGTAGCGTCGTAGGTACTTTAGTCGCGACCGAATCGAGCGCCGTAAATGTTGCATCACCCATCGTCGCTAAACAGTAGACCGATACACCAATGACCGAAATGATTAAAAATGGTGTAATGCTGCCAATGACACCAACCACTTTGTCGACATTGAGTAATATGGTTAAGAAAACAAGAACAACCATTAATAAACTACCAACGAATGGCGGTAAACCAAACTGTTGGTTCAAATTGGAACCTGCTCCCGCTATCATAACGGCCCCAACTCCAAATAATGTGAAAATAATTATGTAATCGACAATTACCCCTAAATAACGACCACTTATTTTGTAAATGACTTCTTTATGTGATGTGGTTCGCATACGGCTTCCGAGTCGCGTGAGCGTCATTCCGAGATACGCGAACAATGCTGTCGAAATAATTGCTCCTGCAATACCTAGGAGCCCAAAACTTGTGAAATATTGTAGAATTTCTTGTCCGGAAGCAAATCCTGCTCCAACAATAATTCCGATGAAAGCGCTCCCCATTTTAATTATATTTTTCATGATGCCCTCCCATTATTTCACCGTACTAAAAGTCATAAATCCCACTAATTAATCTGAATTTTAAAATTTACCGTTGTGTCATTCTTCTAACTTATCACTCTTGCGGAACCTTTTCAACAAAAAAAAGACCAGTTACCTGGCCTTTCTCTAAAATCATACTATTTTCAAAGTACTATTTACTTTTCAAGAAGTTTTAGTGATTCACGATTAAACGCTGGTATGTCATCAGGTGTACGGCTTGTGACGAGCTGATTTTGACACACGACAACTTCTTTGTCCGCATATTTGACACCGGCATTTTCCATGTCAACTTTTATCGATTTAAAACCCGTTGCATCTCTTCCTTCGAGGGTTTTAGCTGTAATTAAAAGCTGAGGACCATGACAGATTGCAAATACTGGTTTTTTATCATCCATGAACGACTTCACAAATTGCACAAAGCGTTCGTCTGCACGTAACTGATCCGGTGAGAATCCTCCAGGTATAAATAATGCATCATAGTCTTCTGGTTTTACATCGTCGATACCGTAATCCGTCTTAACTTTTGCATTACCTTGCTTCCCGGTCACTTCTACACCTGCTGATTTTTCAATTGTTACTACTTCATGCCCAGCATCCTTGAATGCTTTTGCTGGCTCCATGTACTCTGAGTCTTCGAATAGATTCGTGATTAAAGTCGCTATTTTAGCCAATTAAAATACACTCCCTTTTTGTAAATACTCTCTCTTCTATTCCCCAACTTGGCGACAACTAAACTTATGGTCGATATTTTGAAACATAAGGATTGTCTTTTTCATAGAAACGCCAAGGATAATGAACCGCTTCCCCGGAATTCCCAATTCCCACCCGAGGACCCGTTATAATTTCCGCCGGTACAGCACCCTCTGCAATGAATAACGGCCTCTCTGTCCAATGATGACCGTAATACTGCATGGTTACACCAAGTGCTTTCGTTAATTTACCTGGGCCATTTGTCCAATCCTTCATTTTCAAATGAGCTCCACGATTTTCCTTCATCCGTTCAAATCCGGTCACCGGTTCCGCAGCCCGAATCAGAATTGCATGTGGCGTTCCCACTGCTCCACCTACAACATTCATCAGGGTATGTGTATGCATTTGATACGTATAGACGAGCCCTGCAAGTCCAAACATTACTTCTGTCCGCTTCGTTCGCCGATTGTCAAAACTATGTGCTGCTTGATCCTCAGGGCCTTGATATGCTTCCGTTTCCACAATACGGACTACAATAGTTCCTTCCAGCAGCTCATGAACAATATATTGTCCAATCAACTTTTTAGCCAATTCAAGTACAGGCGCATCAAAAAACGATTTATCTATAGGTGTATACATGGTATTCTTCCTCCACTTCATTATCACTATGTCCTAGAATCACAACTTCAAATACCGTATACTCAAGAAAACAGTCGATGGGATGAGATAACTATGCAAAGACTACAAACTGAAATACGTGAATTCACGAAAGCGCGTAATTGGGGTGGAAATCACGACGCTCGAAATCTCGCAATTTCAATTTCATTGGAAGCAAGTGAGCTACTGGAACACTTCCAATGGAAATCTGGTGAGGAAGCAGTCGCTCATAACAAGCAAGAAATCGTGGATGAGGCAGCCGACGTATTTATTTATCTATTACAATTCGCGGATCTTCTTGGCGTTGATTTGGAAGAAGCTGCACGCGCTAAGATGAAGAAGAATGCCGTAAAATATCCTGTATGAATTAAGTAAACCGTCCCCAATCTTGCGGGAACGGTTTTTTTAAAAAAGGAAAAGTATACATTTTTCAACCTGGAGCAACGTCCACCTCTAACAGGGAGGGATAGAACTAGATCCCTCCTATTTTCCGGATCTACCAAGGCGCTTCTAGACTCCAGCGCTTTTCTTTACTGTCTAGACTCCAGGCGCCAATCCCTCGGGTCATAAGCCACTTTGCTGTGGGGGCTTGAAGTACGCCTCCTCGCAAATCGTCTTATGCCTGTCGGGGCAGGGCGGCGCCTTACGCTTTTCTTTATTCCTTAATTAACCCTTTTTCTATTAAAAATGCGAGGGCAACGTCTTCTGGTTTCTCTTTGTCCAAATCAACGCGGGCATTCATTTTCAACATATCTTCTTCCGTAATTTTTCCTGCTAAGCTATTCAGCACTTTTTCAAGATCAGGAAACTTCTTCAATGTCTCCTGGCGCACGACTGGTGCCGCATCATATTTCGGGAAAAACCCTAGATCATCTTCCGTTGTTGCTAGTTCAAACATCTGGATACGGCTATCTGTCGTGAATGCTGGAATAACATCAACATCTCCATTCTTCACCGCTTCATACATAACATTCGGATCCAGACTCTTTGTATCTTTAAATGTGAACGGATAGGTAATCACCATATCATCATAACCATCACCTTTTCGTTCATAAAAGGCATGCGGTGCACCGAAAACCATCTCTTCCTCATTTGAAAGCGCGGCTAGATCGGAATACGTTTTTGCAGTGTATTTTTTATCCTTTGAGAAGGCCAATGTATAGCCATTTTCAAAACCTAATGGCTCCAACCAAGTCACTTTGAATTTATCTTCATAGCCCTTTTTCACACGCGCAAAAACGCTTTCAGAACTCTCTCCAGCTTTCGATTCTTCTTTCAAAACGTCTTTTAAACCCGTTCCAGTATACTCTACGTAAAGATCGATATCGCCTTTTTCAAGTGCAGGCGTCATGATTGCTACTTCACCTAAACCATCTTTATACTTCACTTTATAATCCGTTTGTGACTCAATATATTGACCTAAAATATATGGCAGTATAAATTGCTCTGTCCATGGCTTTCCACTAATGACAATTTCATCTTTCCCACCGCATGCACTAAGTAACAGTGTCAATGACAGCAACATAATCCCCAAACCTTTTTTCATCTTTTTTCCCCCTATCAATTTTGTACGCCTTTTGGTGTTACCTTCTTCTCTACCCATTTTAAGATAAAGTCAAAAGCAATGGCGAGTAGTGCAACTGGCAGCGCTCCCGCAAGAACAAGCGCATTGTTATAGGATTGCAAACCTCTATAAATAACATCCCCCAGCCCGCCTGCTCCGACGAAAGTTGCAAGTGTGGCAATGCCGACCGTCAGCACAGTCGCCGTCCGGATACCTGCCATGATGACAGGCAAGGCAATCGGAAACTCGATTTTCTTCAAAATTTGATTGGGGGTCATCCCCATTCCGCGTCCCGCTTCGACAATCGCTTCATCGACACCTGTAAGACCCGCATATGTATTGCGCACAATTGGCAACAGTGCGTAAATAATAAGCGCAATAAGTGCGGTCTTTGAGCCTATTCCGATGAGCGGAACAAGAAAACCAAACAATGCAAGACTTGGTATTGTCTGTAATATCGCAGCTACACCAATGATCGGCTCTGCAAAACGACGATGACGAGCAACCAACATCCCAGTTGGTAAAGCTATGAGTATCCCGATGGCAAGCGCTACAAAAGACAGAAAAATATGTTGAAGAAAAGCTTCTGTAATCATGTCTGAACGACTGGTCACTGTCTCGATAAAGTTCTTCATGACTTCACCCATTTCCCGTTATCCATTGAAGCTTGCAATAGAGAATGATGGCCAATATAACCTATCACAACTCCATCTTCAGCTACGGCAAGACGGCTGGCGGGATTAGCATCTAGGACAGTAATTGCTTCATCAACTGTCAGCTCCGAAGTCACTTCCCTTACTTCACCTGTCCATGCTTCATCAAAGAATTTTGCGAACTCTTTAATAGATCTCTGACCGAAATTACGCTGTCTGTCTATCCGTTCAATTCCGATAAATTCACGAACAAAATCGGTCGCTTGTTTTTCAATTAATTGAGCAGGTGATGACATCTGCTCAATTTGGCCGTCCCGCATGATAATAATGACATCCGCAATGTCGAGGGC
The DNA here is from genome assembly GCF_008369195.1 of Sporosarcina sp. ANT_H38. Classification (GTDB taxonomy): domain Bacteria; phylum Bacillota; class Bacilli; order Bacillales_A; family Planococcaceae; genus Sporosarcina. The sequence goes on from NZ_VOBC01000003.1 coordinate 68,932, forward strand.
TTCATCCATATCGTGCGTTACAAACACAATCGTCTTTTTGATTTTCTTCTGCAGCTTCTTCAATTCCTTCTGTAGCTGTTCACGGCTGATTGGATCGAGTGCCGAAAAGGGTTCATCCATTAAAATAATGTTCGGATCACTAGCAAGCGCCCGACTTACGCCGACCCGCTGCTGTTGACCGCCTGAGAGTTCAAATGGATAGCGTTTCTTAAACACAGCCGGGTCGAGATCCACCATATCAAGCAGTTCATCGACACGGGCAGCAATTTTTTCTTTATCCCACTTGAGCAATTCGGGGACAAGCGCGATATTGTCTTCAATCGTCATATGAGGAATGAGACCAATTCGCTGAATGACATAGCCGATTGAGCGGCGTAACTCCACTTCATCTCGTTCAGAAATTGACAACTCATCGATATAAACGTCACCTTCTGTCGATACTTCCAGCCGATTAATCATCCGCATAAGTGTCGTCTTTCCACAGCCGGAAGGACCTATTATAGCCGTCAATTTATGTGTAGGGATTGTTACTGAAACACCTTTCAGCGCTTCAGTACCATCCGCAAAACGTTTCGTTACATTATCAAAGCGGATCATAAAACCCCTCCTTATGCATTTCGTTGCGGTGAAGAATCCAGCCATCTTTCAACTTCAACCGATGTCTTCAGCAGTACAACATCCGCTTTAGCTTTCTGCAAGATTTCTAAAACCCCCGGTCGAGCGTCCTTCGGATAGCGCCAAATCCAACGGACAAACTTCATATCAATCTTTTCGGGACACCCTTGTGCCATATCTGGACGTGTCTGTCCCCTGTAGCTCCAAAATCTTTTCGTTACTCTGGATAGACAAAGCCAGTTCGGGAAATCAAGGAAGATTATCAAATCTGCATAGTGCGCTCTCATTTCAAGTGAAGAATCGAAGTTTCCATCTACAATCCATTCAGGCTGCGTTATCACGTCTTTCAGCAACTTACGGAATTCCTGTTTCGGCGTGGGCATCCACCCTTCATTCCAATAAAGAACGTCAAGATGATGCAAAGGCAATCCCCACCTCATAGCAAGCTTACGAGACAGAGTCGATTTCCCAGCACCACTGCACCCGATAATCAGTACTTTTTTATGCTGAATCGCTTCCACTAGTTCATCCCCCCCAATATACGGCCAATCTCCAACCAATCTGCATCTAGTGAGGGTCTATGCGACGGTCTATAAAAGATAGACGCAGGATGAAATGTTGGTACAATCTTATACACCTTTTTTGTCCAATTAAATGTGGTATCGTCTAGTTCATTTAAATATTGAATAGGTCGCTCCACTAGTTGCCCGTGGAGTTTTGTCACCTTAGCCTCTTTACCTAACAACCGCTGTAATCCGACGTTTCCGAGAGTAACAATCAGTTTTGGCTCAATGTTTGCTAGTTCATAATCAAGCACAGGTGCATGAGCCAAAATTTCTGTCGTCTTTGGGGGCCGATTGTATTTTCGTTCCGTAGTCGTTCCGTCACGGTTATTTTTCTTCCCCCATCTATATGGCCTGCTGCGGACCGCACTTGTAATGTAAACATCTTCACGCGTTAAACCGATTGTCGAAAGTGACTTCATCAGTTCCTTCCCCGCACGGCCAATAAAGGGAATGCCATCAATCAATTCGAATTCTCCAGGTGCTTCACCGATTAACATCAGCTCCGGTTTTTTGGGACCTTCTCCGTAAAGGAATCCCTCCACAGGAAAACCTTCTATCCGTTCCCGGCCAAGATTCGCAATCGATTCAGGTATACGGAACATCTGAGCACCCCTCTCTTCTATTGTCATTTTAACAAAATAGGCCTTTCCAACAAAAGGAAAGCCTCTGAACTTTGTTGCTATTAGCATTCTGCGGTAGTTCTCTCTGGCAAAGCGTTGATTTGTTTGAGCCAATCCTTCAATTTACCACACTATGTACGAGCCCAATGCAGATTCCACACTGTTTGCAAAATCTTTTCCCGCACCCCAATCAAAGCGCATGAATACCCCCTCTGAACTGCCTGATGCGACCGCATGGACTTTCGTTTGCCCTCCAAAGTTATCGGTTGTCACAGTAAGCGACGCACGATTGCTGGACCTCATATAATATTTTTCCAACACGATGACATGGACTTCCTGTTCGCCAAGCTGCCTTACATATCGATCGACGAGCGTTCCACTAATATTTCCCCTAATTACGTATGACTCAATAACATCCGTTGCCGCCGCTGGTGAAATAGTTACAGTAAATTCACGTACTGACATATTCTCATCCCCCTTTTATCCTTACCCTCTTTTACCGAACAATAACGGTGGAAGTTTCAACTGATCAACAAGAAAAGCGTAAGGCGCCGCCCAGCCCCGACATGCATAAGACGGTTTGCGAGGAGGCGTACTTCAGCCCCCACAGCAAATTGGCTTATGACCCGAGGGGCTAGCGCCTGGAGTCTAGACAGCAAGAAAAGCGCAAGCGCCTTGGTAGACCCGAAAAGCGCTGGAGGGCCTTAAGATAAAGGCGCATTTTGCCTTTATCTTAAGGACTGAAGCGACTCGAGGGGCTAGGCGCTGGAGTCTAGACAACAAGAAAAGCGTAAGGCGCCGCCCAACCCCGACAGGCATAAGACGGTTTGCGAGGAGGCGTACTTCAGCCCCCACAGCAAATTGGCTTATGACCCGAGGGGCTAGCGCCTGGAGTCTAGACAACAAGAAAAGCGCAAGCGCCTTGGTAGACCCGAAAAGTAGTCGTGAAATCTCAATGTTGAAGCTTATCCATAGTACGTGATTTTATAGTTTCTTAATCTATAAAAAAGGCCCACCCTCATTATAAGAGGCAGGCCCATCATTCATTCCAACTCCGTCTGTTTCGTTTCTGTTCCTAAAAAGACAACGGCTATCACACCGATAATAATTGCGCCACAGAAGATACCGAAAATCAAACCGAATCCGTATCCTGCCGCAAGAAGTGTACCGATAAGTAACGGTCCGAATATACCTCCAATACGACCAACTGCTGCCGCCATTCCAGACCCTGTTGCTCGGATTGCAGTCGGATATTGTTCTGGCGAATACGCGTACAAAGCTCCCCAAGCACCTAAGTTAAAGAATGATAACAATGCACCTGAAATGAGAAGCAATGGAAGTGTTTCCGCATTACCAAAGAACAATGCACTTGCTGCAGTTCCAAGAAGGTATGTGGCAAGGACGAATTTCCGGCCTGCTCTCTCGATTAACCAAGCGGCCGAAAAATAGCCTGGCAATTGTGCAAGCGTCATAATAAGAACGTATTTGAAGCTATGAATCAAATCAAAGCCCTTTATTACCATGACACTCGGCAACCATAGAAACATGCCATAATACGAAAACACCACCGTGAACCAGACTATCCAAAGCATAAGTGTTCGTCGTGCATACTTTTTCGACCATAGTGTTTTAATCTTTTCTACTGCTGACTGTTTCGGTTTGCCATCCAACTCAAACTTCGGCGAATCCGGTAATCTACGCCTGAGATAGATGGCATAAAATGCCGGTAACGCAGTAATAATTAACGCAAGTCTCCAACCATAGTTCGGAATAACAAAGTAGGCGATGATTGCGGCGATCAACCAGCCCGCTGCCCAGAAACTTTCAAGGAGAACGACAACACGTCCCCGTTCATGAGCCTCAACACTTTCAGAGACCAATGTCGACGCAACTGGCAACTCGCCGCCAAGCCCTGCACCAACAAAAAAACGGAGGATTAGAAAGGCAGTAAGCGTCATCGTCAACGCAGATAACCCGCTAGCCACAGAGAACAGGACAAGCGTCATCATAAATACGTTCTTCCTTCCGATTTTATCCGCAAGCATTCCAAATCCTAATGCACCAACCGCCATACCAATCGAGTTGACGCTACCTATCCAGCCCATCTGAGACGGTGTCAAATGCCACTCTACTGCAAGAGCGGCGATAACGAACGACAGAATTCCGACGTCCATAGCATCGAACATCCAGCCAGTCCCCGCCAGCACTAATAATTTATTTCGAGAAATTTCCTGTTTCTTTTTTTCCACAATGTGTCTACCCCTTGTTATGTAGTGTCTACCGAAGTGTCTTTACACCTGTCAGTATACCCCACACACCTGAAACACACAAAAGTTTTTTACACGACAAGTACGAGACTGACAGCCATTACGGCCATTCCCGCCATAAATCCGTAGACCGACAAATGCGCTTCACCATATTCCCGAGCTGCTGGAAGTAATTCATCGATTGAAATGAACACCATAATACCTGCAACAGCAGCAAAGATAACGCCGAACATAATCCCGTTCAAATAAGGCATTAAAATAAGATAGGCCACAACCGCTCCTACTGGTTCTGCCAATCCAGAAAGAAACGACAACTTGAATGCCTGCTTACGATTACCCGTCGCGAAATAAATTGGCACAGCGACAGCAATCCCTTCTGGAATGTTATGTATTGCAACTGCGATAGCAATGGCGATTCCCAGTGTAGGGTCTTCAAGCGCCGAAGTAAATGTTGCAATTCCCTCCGGAAAATTGTGAATGGCAATAGCAAGGGCCGTAAACATGCCCATTTGTTTCAACTTCGCATATTCTTCATTCGTCGGACCTGCATTCACGTTCTCAACACTCTTCACTTCATGCGGATTCCCAATTGCGGGTATCAGACGATCGATAATTGCAATCAATAGGATTCCGCCAAAAAATCCTGCAATAGTAGCCCAATAGCCGTTAGTAAGACCAAGTTCTAATACAAGTGCATCTTTAGCTTTCACAAATATTTCAACAAGTGATACGTAAATCATTACACCCGCTGAAAATCCGAGAGCTATCGAGAGGAACTTTGTATTTGTCCTTTTCGTAAAAAATGCAAGTAAGCTACCAATTCCTGTTGCAAGTCCTGCAAAAAGAGTGAGGGCGAATGCAAATAGTATATTTCCATCCATATATACATCTTCTTTCTATTTTCTAAGTTAGAACTATTGTATGCTAAGAGTTTCCCTAACTCAACATCCGACCTAAAATAATTTCATGGCTAAAAGCGATACGTTAGTTTATCAATAGTATTCCCTCATTATCTTGCCTCGTAAACACACCCATTTTACTAGTTGTAAATGTATGCGATCTACTTACAATATGTACTTATTCCAACTTCAACTCTGTAATAGATAGAGCCAGCTGGACAACTTCCTCAATCGTTTCCACTTTTACTGTAATCGTCTTCCACCACACTTCAATTCGAACTCCCGTTTCACTCTAGCATATTCATCTTATCACATTTTTCACCATTTTCTATTACTATACTTAGTATTTCGATATTCACTTGCTGTAAATAGGCAAAAAAATAGAGCCAGTTCACTTTTCAGTGAATCGGCTCTATTTATTAGTTACATTGCAGCTTCAATTTCTTTGATCATTTCTTTCATAGATAGAAGCCCGCCGCCTGAAAGATACCAGTAATCAGGATCTAGGTAAAAGATTTTACCGTTTTTATAAGCGTTTGTTTTCATAACAAGTTCGTTTTCAATTGAATCTTTCGCACTTGCATCACCACCAACCGCTGCATCACGGTCTATAACGAATAGTGTATCCGGGTTTGTTTCAAGGATATATTCGAATGTGATACTTTGACCATGCGTTGAAACTTCAAGATTTTCATCAGCAGCTTTAAAGCCAAATACATCATGGATGATACCGAAACGTGAATTCAATCCATATGCAGACACTTTTCCTTCGTTTCCAAGAACAATCAATGCTTTGTCATCATTGCTAGCTGTTTTTTCAGTAATAGCAGCAATTTTCGAATCGATATCAGCAAGTTCTGCTTTCATTTCATCTTCTTTACCGAATATTTCTGCAACCATGTTCATATTACCTGTAAATGACTCCATGTATTTTGTTGTATCCACTCCAACATAGATCGTTGGTGCAATTTCACTTAATTCTTTATACATTGAAGATTGACGACCCGAGATGAAGATAACATCCGGCTTCATTGCATGAATCGCTTCAAAATCAGGCTCTTTTAGACTTCCCAGGTTCGCATACTTTTCGTCCTCATATTTTGACAAATATGAAGGGATATTCGATTGTGGAAGACCCGCTACTTCAATACCAAGTTCATCCAACGTGTCAAGCATACCAAAGTCGAATACAACGACTTTCTCAGGGTTTTTCGTAATTGTTGTTTCACCTAGTTCGTGCTTAATTGTAATTTCTTCTGATTCTACAGTTTCTGCTTCTTTATCGCTGCCAGTCGTTTTCTCAGTAGTTTTTTCATCATTTGTTCCGCAAGCTACTAGTAGAGCCATTAACGCAAACATCATCAATGTGATTAACATTTTCTTCATCATAATCATCCTTTTCGATTTAATATAATTTCAAGCTTTTCCTATTAAGAGTTGAAGTACACACATATGCGGCAATCCGCCATTTGTTTAATGGGAATATCCATGTCATAGATATCTTTTAATGCATCAGAAGTAATAATTTCTTCGGTCGGGCCATCTTTGACGACACGGCCTTCTTTCAACGCAACAATGCGGTCCGAATAAACGGATGCAAAGTTAATATCATGTAGAACGATGACAACTGTTTTACCAAGATCGTCAACGAGCCTTCTCAATATCTTCATGATTTGGACCGAGTGTTTCATATCCAGACTATTAAGCGGCTCATCTAGCAGAATATAATCCGTATCCTGCGCGATAACCATTGCGATGAACGCACGCTGACGCTGACCTCCCGATAATTCATCAAGATAGTCATGCTGCATACCCATTAGATCCATATACTCCATTGCCTGGTCAACAAATCCTACATCTTCCGCAGACAGTCTTCCTCTCGAATGTGGGAAGCGACCGAATGACACAAGTTCACGGATTGTCAGACGGACATTCATAAAGTTCGATTGTTTCAGAATGGATACCCTTTTGGAAAACTCATTGGATTTCATCTTTTTAACATCATCTTTATCAACCAGCACTTCACCCGTATCTGCATCCAACAGACGACTTACCATTGAAAGGAGCGTTGATTTACCCGCACCATTTGGCCCGATGAAAGATGTAATCTTACCGCGGTGGATATTAACATTGACTTTTTCAACGACCGCTTTTTTACCATAAAACTTTGAAAGTTCACGGACTTGGATCATTTAGCTCGACTCTCCTTTAATAGTAAGTAGATGAAGTAAACGCCACCGATGAAGTTAATAATGACGCTAAGTGTCGTCGAAAACGTGAAGACTCGCTCGACAACCCATTGTCCACCAACAAGGGCGATAATACTCATGATAGACGCACCCGCAATTAAGACGGTATGCTTATATGTTTTGAAAAACTGATAGGACAAATTCGCGACGATCAACCCGAAAAAGGTGATTGGACCAACAAGTGCAGTCGATACAGCGATTAATACAGCTGATAGAACCAGCATCGTTTTAACGACTTTATCGTAGGACACGCCCAAGTTAATGGCAGTATCTCTACCTAGCGACAGCACATCGAGTTCGTTAAAATATTTCCAACCAACGATAAGGCAAATCGCAACAATTCCAAATGCCAACCAGACGAGTTCTCCGCTGACATTATTGAAACTTGCAAACATCTTATCTTGTACATTCATGAATTCATTTGGATCAATGAGTACTTGCAGAAATGTTGAGATACTTCCAAAAAATGTCCCTACAATGATTCCTACAAGAAGCAAGAAGTAAATCGGCTGTTTGCCTCCGCGGAATAAAAACTTGTAGAGAATCAGCGCAAATATGACCATTGAAGCAACCGATAGCATGAAATTCACATGTTTATTGACAATAGCCATATGTCCTGAACCGAGGAAAAAAATAAGAGCGGTCTGCAACAATAAGTACAGTGAATCCAATCCCATAATGCTCGGTGTCAAAATACGGTTATGTGTAATTGTTTGGAAAATAACTGTCGAATACGCGATTGCGACCCCCGTAATGGCCATCGCCAGTACTTTGATGCCCCGGCGCGGTAATGCGTAGTCGAAACTTCCGTTTAATCCTTGGAAAAGATACAGAATACAGAAGAAAGCGGCAAATACAGTTAGAATGATAAGTTTAGTTGAATTACGCATAAGCCTTCCTCCTAAACAATAAGAAGAGGAATATTCCGCTGCCAATAACGCCTACCATCAAACTGATTGAAATCTCATACGGATAGATCAGCACTCTACCTAAAATGTCACAGATAAGCAGGAATATCGCGCCTAGCAGGGCTGTATGAGGCAATGTCTTCTGTAAATGATCTCCTTTAAAGATAGAAACGATATTTGGAATGATCAATCCAAGGAAGGGAATCATTCCAACCGTCAAGACGACAGTCGTGGTAATAAGCGCAACAAGGACAAGTCCGATATTGACGATTCGCCTATAAGCAAGACCGAGGTTTTTCGAAAAATCCTCACCCATTCCCGCAACCGTAAAACGGTTTGCATACAAATAAGTGATGATTAGCACGGGAATGCTTATGTATAGAAGTTCATAACGCCCTTTCATAATCATCGAAAAATCGCCTTGTAACCATGCCGACATATTTTGGATAACGTTCGCTTTGTAAGCAAAAAACGTTGTAATTGAAGACAAAATATTGCCGAACATAAGCCCGACGAGTGGAATGAAAATCGCATCCTTGAATTTAATACGGTCAAGAATTTGCATAAACAGTAGCGTGCCGGCAAGCGCGAATACAAATGCGACAATCATCTTTTCAATCGTTGATGCGTTTGTGAAAAACAGCATCGATACAAGAATCCCGAGCCGTGTCGCATCCAAAGTACCTGCTGTCGTTGGCGAAACAAATTTATTCCTGCTCAGCTGCTGCATAATGAGACCTGCGATACTCATCCCTGCTCCTGCAAGGAGAATTGCGACGAGTCGCGGCAGACGGCTAATTAGGAAAATCTCGGTTTCTTCCGACTTAAAATCAAGCAGAGCCATTGGTGTGATATGACTCACTCCCACAAATAACGATAGGAATGAGAGACTGATGAGTGCGATGATTAAGTAACGTATCTTCATGAAGAAGCCTCGATATCGATTATTTGCATCTAATTGAGAATTCGTTAATGAAAAAGATTATCAATTAGCTGCAAGTCCAATTATAGCATGCTAGAATTAACTGTCAAACAATAACTGAAAAGTATTATCAATGAGAATTTAAGACGCTAGTAATAGAATCCCACTTATCGACGCGATTTCTGTACGTTGTAAATCGTCCATATTTCAAGAATTTTTATTTCCAAAGCATAAAAAAAGACGCCGGTAATAGATACCTGACGCCGGTTCTTTCACTGACCCATTGATTCGTTAATATCGACAGCGTTGTCTAGTATTTCTTGTGGGACTTCAATTTTGTCAATTTCGTTAATTTTGCTGATATTAGCATTTACTTTTTGATCAATATGCATTTCTTCGCCTTCGACTTTCATTGTCATATCCATCCTCATATTGAATGCATTCGTGTAGAACGTCTTTTTGTCAATGAAGATTTCATATTCGAGTAATTTCACTTCCATATTTTTCATCACTTCCGCCTGTTCTTCATTCATTTCTACTCCGGCAGGCATATTTTCTGTAGCTACTTTTTTGAACAGCTCACTGAATTTATCACCTGATGCGGAAAGTTTGAGGATGTAGGCATCTTCTGTTTGTTCAAACTTAAAGTCATCTGCAAACTCCTTGAACATGTTCATGTCAAGTGTCGGATTTGCTCCTCCTCCCATTTGACCAATCATTGTCTCGTACATTTCATTTGGAAGCTTAATCCATTCTCCCGACTCAGGTTCATTCACAAAGAATCCTGTATCTGTCATATAGATTTCCATGTTCATCTTGCCTTGCTCACCCATATCTATGTTCATCTTCTGATATATTGAAAGTGGTTCCATAACCATATCCATGTCCATTTTTATCGTGTTGTTCATTTCAAACTCTTGACTTGGTACTTTAATATGCTGATCGATATCCATTTTTGCGTTCATACTCGTTTGTTCTTCAGAAACAGCCATCGCCTTCTCGTAAACTTCCTGCGCTGTCATCTTGCTCTTATTTTCGATTTCTACTTTTTTTCCCGTGTCCGGATCGGTTTTCGTCTCCGCCGTTGTATTGCAAGCACCAAGTCCGAGGACAAGAATTCCAGTTGCTATACCCTTCATCCAATTCTTCATATCATTCGCTTCCTTCCATTTGCTAATTTTATCTACATATAGTCATACGACTCAAAATATAAATAGTTTCATCTTTTAGATAAATTTAATAATTACACTTACTTTTCATATAAACCAACAGAAGCGCAAGTCAGTTATTTCGGTTCCAGAAATTAATTATCGTTTTCTACCTTCATATCCGCTATACTAGCAATTATTAGGCTAGAGGAGAGGAGATAAAATCAAATGCTAAAACAATTTTTTTCTTATTATAAACCGCATAGACGGCTATTCATCATCGACTTTTCGAGTGCCATTTTTGTGGCTTTACTCGACCTTGCATTCCCACTCGCGGTCCAATGGTTCATAGACGATTTGCTACCTAAGGGGAATTGGGAACAAATCACTACAATAAGTATTCTATTATTACTCATCTATTTACTAAGTACGTTCCTTCAATACATCGTAAGTTATCTCGGTCACAAACTCGGCATCAATATTGAAACCGATATGCGCCAGCAGTTATTCAACCATGTACAACGGCAATCCTTTCGATTTTTCGATAATACAAAGACGGGCCATATTATGAGTCGGATTACTAATGATCTTTTCGACATCGGGGAACTTGCCCATCATGGACCCGAGGATGTCTTCATAGCGGTCATGACGCTTATTGGTGCGTTTGCCATTATGTACAGCATCAATCCTGAACTCGCACTGATCGCAATTATTATGGTTCCGTTTCTTATTATCCTTGTCACATTCTGTAACATCAAAATGAATGCAGCGTGGCAAAATATGTACGGTAAAATCGCGGACGTCAACGCACGTGTCGAAGATTCCGTGTCAGGTTCACGCGTCGTCAAATCTTTCACAAATGAAGATTTCGAAATCGCACGTTTCCGCATAGACAACGGGAATTTCAGAACAGCCAAACTCGTCGCCTATAATGTAATGGCGTGGACCCATTCCAGCATGTTCATGATGACCCGACTTGTCACGCTTATCGTACTTGTTGTTGGAGCCTGGTTCACACTTAACAATAAATTGTCGAGTGGCGAACTCGTTGCCTTCGTACTTTTCGTCAATGTGCTCATCAAACCTGTCGATAAAATCAGTGCGTTGTTAGAACTGTATCCAAAAGGCATGGCAGGTTTTCGTAGGTTCCGTGAATTGATTGAACAGGAGCCTGAAATTAAAGATTGTCTCGATGCGGTCGTTGTTTCTCATTTGAATGGGGATATTGTCTTCGATGATGTCGATTTCCACTATGACGATAACAAAACAGTACTAGAAGGTATTAATATGAACATCCATGCCGGTGAGACGGTAGCATTCGTCGGTCCTTCCGGTGCTGGTAAAACAACGATTTGCTCGTTAATTCCGCGTTTTTACGATGTCAGTGAAGGTGCTATTTCTATTGACGGCATCGATATCCGCAACATGACGCAGCACTCCTTGCGTTCACAAATCGGTATCGTTCAACAAGACGTCTTTTTATTCACCGGGACCATCAAAGAAAATATCGGCTATGGAAAATTGGATGCGACGGATGAAGAGATTATTGCTGCAGCGAAAAAAGCGCATCTAGAAGACTTCATCGCTTCACTTCCTTATGGCTATGAGACACAGATTGGAGAACGCGGCTTAAAATTATCAGGCGGTCAGAAACAGCGTCTTGCCATTGCCCGCATGTTCTTGAAAAACCCACCCATTTTAATTTTAGATGAAGCGACATCTGCTCTCGATACTGAGACGGAACGGATCATTCAACAGTCGCTCGCTGAACTTGCTGAAAATCGTACAACTCTTGTGATCGCGCACCGATTAGCAACAATACGTGATGCTGACCGTGTTATCGTCGTCACAGAAGATGGAATAGCAGAAGACGGTAAGTATGATGAACTCGTGAGGAAAGGCGGAATTTTTGCCCGCCTGCACAATAATCAGTTTCAAGAGGTTTAACTTTTGAGTAAACGGGCATACTAGAACTATTCCACCCCCTTTCTCTTAGATAGAAAAAACAGCATTACATGACCTCCCTAGTCATGTAGTGCTGTTTTTTTGTTTTTTAAAAGATAAGAAAGTATAATTTTTCAGTCTTTAGCAGTGCCTAGCTCCATGGCTTTTCTTAATGGCTTACGATGAACTCTTCAACCTTGGCCCGCCCTGAAATGTCCAGTTCAACGGTCATTAGCGTTCCCTCTTCCTCGTACTCCGTACTTTTCACGTTCGCTTTGTCGTTCAAATAGGACACGATATCACCACGGTCAAACGGAATGAGCAGCTTGCACGTACTATACTGTTCAAAAATCTTTTTCTTAATCAGCTCAATAAGTTCATCCAGTCCTTTTCCTTCACGTGCCGAAATCCATACACTGTCATCGCTTACTACAGGATAGGGAATACCCGCAAGATCCGCTTTATTGTAAATATCAAGCGTTGCTACATTCTCTACTCCAACAGCCTGCAAGGTGTCATTTGTTACTTCCATCATATAGCCGTGCTCTGAATTCGACACATCCACTACATGTAACAGGAGATCCGCGTCACGAGCCTCTTCCAATGTTGAACGGAATGCTTTTACAAGATGGTGTGGAAGCCTCGAAACAAAACCAACCGTATCCGTTAATATGAACTCCTTGTTATCCTCGAGCTTTACTTTTCGAATTGACGTATCGAGTGTTGCGAATAACATATCCTCTTCGAATACTTGCTTCGCATTATCCAAGTCCATTTTCTGCAATAATTTATTCATAAGCGTTGACTTGCCTGCATTTGTATAACCAACAATTGACACAACAGGTGTACCACTTTTTTTACGCTGTTTACGCTGTGTCTCACGCTGATCCTTTACATGATTCAAGTCGCGGCCAAGTTTCGAAATTTGATCTTCAATTTTCCGACGATCGAGCTCTAGCTTCGTTTCTCCGGCCCCCTTGTTTTGGAGACCACCACCTGTTCCGCCGCCTTGCCTGCCAAGGGATGCACGTAAACCGACAAGTCTAGGCAACATATATTGCAATTGAGCAAGCTCCACTTGCATCCGCGATTCACTCGTTCTTGCGCGCCTTACGAAAATATCAAGTATAAGCATCGTCCTATCGATGATTTTACAGTTCAATTCCCGCTCCAGATTACGAATTTGAGATGGCGACAGTTCATCATTGAAGATGACGAGGTTAGCATCCAATTCTTCATAAAAAAGCTTAATTTCTTCCATTTTTCCTTTCCCAACATATGTAGATGGGTTGCGTTTTTCCATGTTTTGCGTCACTTCTCCGACGACCTCGACATCTATTGCTTTGGCAAGGTTTTTCAACTCTTCCATTGCATATTCAAAATGCTGATCCTTTTGCTCATGGACCCCCACAACTACTGCGCGTTCAACTAAAACTTCCATAAACTACCCCTTCCAGACCCGCTATAAGTATATTCAGTCTACCATATTTGGCTAAACCAAATGCCAACGGACGAATTATATAGCTGATTCAAGAGCTATACTTGATAAAATCGCACCGTTAATCAGTTTGCCCAATCACAACATCAGTCAATCGGTCATTCTCGCCATTATGTGAAACAAATTTCAGCACTACATTCGGCAAGACGATGTTATTAGCATCGCCAACTTTCTGCGACAATAAAATCGCCCAGTCTGCTGTTGCTCTTAATGGATCATCCACACTAAAAGTACACTCCGTAATTTCCAACTGCTCATTGTCCGAGGTAAGCGTTCCATCAACACGTAACTTCGTAAACCGTGTTTCTTCTGGCTCTTCCCACTCGATGAAAAACGGATAGGGCAATTCATTCGAAACGGGTTGATCGACAAACAACATTTTCCACTTTCGTAATTGCCCATCAGCCGTTCTTCTCCCGGCATCGAGCACACCCGAAGTATGGAATCCTTTAATCTCTATTTCTTCATTAAATTTTTCAATACCGTCAACAGACAGACAAATCGTCCCCCAACCATCGCCTTGTTCAATATCATGCAGCAATAGCTTTGTCAGTGGATGATCCACTTGTTGTGCAATCTCCATTTTCTCCACTGACAACCATTCAATATAAGCATTTTTCGTATAGAGTAGCGCATTATGCGTCCCCCATTTTTCATGGCGACCACCTACTACAGCGTGACGTCCGCTCATTTGTTGTTCCGCCGCGATGTTCACTGGTTCTGTATTCGTGAAATAGACAACATGATCAAGTTTCATCTCAAAAACCTCACCTTCATAGTTTTAACTAAACGAAAAGCCTGCAGTAGTAGAAACCGCAGGCCTTCAAATTACTTATCTTCATTAAGGATTTTAATTGCTGCTGAGAATTCTTTATCTATCTCAGCATTTGGTTTATATGTGATATTACTTACGACAACTGTAGCTATCAGACCGAGGACGAATCCAGGTACGATTTCATAAAGGGTATCCGATAAGATATCGACATTCCCCCAAATCATAACAGTAATTGCTCCAACAATCATTCCCCATAATGCGCCTTTTGTTGTAAGTTTGCGCCAGTAAAGGGATAGCAGGATAATTGGACCAAATGCAGAACCAAATCCAGCCCATGCAAACGATACGATTTTCAAAATGGATTCATTGTTCGGCCATGCAAGTATCATAGCTATTATTGAAACTACAAGGACAGCCATTCTGCCTAAAAATACATAATGCTTATCCGTTGCTTCTTTTTTCATAAACGTTTTGTACAGGTCTTCCACAAGTGCAGAAGACGATACAATCAGCTGTGAAGAGATTGTACTCATAACAGCAGCAAGAACAGCAGCAAGCATGATTCCTGCGATAAATGGATGGAAGAAAATTTGTCCAAGGACAATAAATACCGTTTCATTATCCACCAGTTTTTCACCAGGGTTCTGTTGGTAATAAGCAATCCCGATAAGTGCTGTCGCAACAGCACCGAATAAACTCAAGAACATCCAACTAATTCCGATGCGACGTGCTTTTTTCGCTTCTTTGTGCGAGCTAAGCGCCATAAAACGGACGATGATATGTGGTTGACCGAAATAACCCAGTCCCCACGCGACCGCGGACAAAACACCTAGGAATGTTGCGCCCGATACGAAGTTCAGCAATTGTGGATCCACAGCACGGATACTTACCGTAGTCTCTGTTATACCACCCGTGATGAAGATACCAACAATTGGCACAAGAAGGAGGGCAAAGAACATGACGATACCTTGGACAACATCCGTATAACTGACCGCCAAAAAACCTCCGAATAATGTATAGAAAATAACAACAGCCGAAACAATCAATAAACCTGTGTGATACTCTAATCCGAATGAGCTAAGGAAGAACTTCCCGCCCGCAACCATTCCTGAAGACACATAAAATGTGAAGAATATCAGAATAATGACACCTGAAGCAATTCGCAAGAGACGCGATTTATCTTTCAGACGACTTTCCAAGTAACTTGGAATTGTAATGGAGTCACTTGACACTTGTGTATATACGCGAAGACGCGGTGCAACATACACCCAGTTCAAGTATGCTCCAATTGTCAAACCGACTGCAATCCATGCTTCAACTAATCCGTTGAGATAGATTGCACCTGGCAGACCCATAAGCAACCAGCCCGACATATCAGCAGCACCAGCACTGAGAGCGGTTACAGCCGGTCCAAGCGAACGTCCACCTAACATGTAATCCGTAAGATTGGATGTTTGTTTAAATGCATACCACCCAATGAAAATCATCGCTGACATGTATATAATAATCGCAATTAACTGAAACCCTTCATTTGACATAACGAGTCCCCCTTTTTTTAGATTGCCTTTATCATATCACTTTTTTATATATAAAAAATTATTATTTTAATTAATTTAATAATCACTTTACCCAGAACAGACAGAATACGACGAAATCAGTTCATTCTCCTTACATTCCCCGGGAAATAATGTATATTCGACAACATATTTTTATAACTTGTGAAAACAAGCGTATTCCCTCACATTTAGAGGAATACGCTCATTTTCATTGAAATGACTTTTCTAAAGACATTTCACGCAGTTTGAACTTTTGAATTTTCCCTGAAGCAGTCATTGGATATTCCTCTATAAATTCAATGTACTTTGGTATCTTATGGTGTGAAATACTTCCCTTACAAAATTCGCGTACTGATTCTCTATCTAAATGCACGTCTATTTTCGGAATGATCCACGCCATCAGCTCCTCACCGTATTTCGCATCTGGTACACCTACAACTTGTACGTCTGCAATTTCCGGATGCGTATAAAGGAATTCCTCAACCTCTTTTGGGTAAATATTTTCCCCTCCACGGATGACCATGTCTTTGATACGCCCCGTAATATCGATGTAGCCATCCGTATCCATTACCGCAATGTCGCCAGTATGAAGCCATCCTTGCGCGTCTATTGCCTCTCGTGTCGCTTCCGGATTGTTGTAATACCCTTTCATTATGTTATAACCACGCGTGCAAAGTTCCCCTGGCACACCGACAGGCATTTCTTGACCTGTCACAGGGTCAATAATTTTGACTTCAACGTTCGGATGCGGTTTGCCGACTGTTGAAACACGCTTTAGGATTGGATCATCTGTTTTCGTCTGCGTAATGACAGGAGATGCTTCTGTCTGGCCGTAACAAATGGTGATTTCACTGGCTCCCATATCCTCAATGACTCGCTTCATCACTTCGATTGGGCAGACAGAGCCTGCCATAATACCGGTGCGAAGTGTGGACGTGTCATATTTCTTGAAATCAGGATGGTTTAGCTCTGCAATGAACATCGTCGGTACCCCGTGTAGCGCTGTGCATTTCTCATCTTGTACGGCTTGAAGTACACGTAATGGATCGAACTGTTCGAGTAAAATCATTGCAGAACCGTGTGTAACCGCCGCAAGTGTTCCTAGTACACAACCAAAACAATGGAAAAATGGGACAGGAATACAAACGCGATCCTGCTCTGTCAGTTTCATATAATCTCCAATTTGTTTACCATTGTTGACGACGTTATTATGTGTTAGCATGACCCCTTTAGGAAAGCCAGTGGTGCCTGAAGTGTATTGAATATTAATAACATCATCGGGATCAAGCGATTGAAATTGTTCTTCCAATTGCTCATTCGTTACCTTATCAGCTTGCGCCATTAATTCCGACCATTTGTACATGCCTTGTTCTTCCCGTTCCGTCATTAGGATAATCCGTTTGAAATGAGGCAGTTTACCACTTGAGATAGAGCCTTTCACACCCGTCGTCAGTTCAGGGCAAACCATACGGATAATATCTATGTAACTCGTTCCTTTAAAGTTTTCATCCAAAATAAGCGTTGTTGCATCAGATTGCTTCATTAGATATTCCAACTCCGTAGCTTGATAATTCGTATTTACTGTAACAAGGACTGCCCCGATTTTCCCCGTTGCATATTGGCTAAGCAGCCATTCCCTTTTATTGTCTGACCAGATAGCAACGTTTTCTCCTTTTTCGATACCCATGCCGATGAACGCTTTCGCTAGTTCGTCCGTTTCTTCATCAAATTCCTTATATGTTTTCCGAATCCCATGTTCCGGATAGACATACGCTTCCTGCGCAGGATAAAGCTCCGCCTGTTCTCTTATGATTTCCCCCACTGTTTTACGTAGCAATGTCATGTCCATTCCCCTTTTCCAAAATAATCATTTAACGATATTTTATCACAAAATTCACAAGATTAGGCGAACTAATTAGAAGTAGCAAAATCGGTTTATAATTGAGAGCTACATAGTGTGTATTGTAAGGTTCTTGTTTATCGTTGGTTTCTTTTCGAAAAGTGTTGTCTTTTATAAAGAACGCGTTGTGCCCCCCTCACCATAGCGCATCCGCCTTGAAACCACTAAATTCCGAAGAAAAACACACAGTTTTCATCTTTCGTCATAAAAGGTAAAAAATATGGTCATTTTAATAACAATGATAACTATAGATAAAACTAATAATGCTGTTGTAATTGAAGTACTGACTACCCAATTAATAACTACATCGTTTTTTTAAGCTTTATTGTTAGTTCACCACTGTCGTAGTCTGTTAATCTTAATCCACAAACAAATTCTGGAGGGATTATATGGTTATCGAATTATTGACTTCACATGCATCCGTGCGAAAATATAAAGATATTTCACTACCAAAGGAAGATGTATTTGAACTTATTCAGGCGGGTCAGCATGCCGCCACTTCTCATTTTGTACAAGCGTACTCTGTCATTTATGTAACGGACCCCGATAAACGAAAGAAACTCGCTGAACTTGCGAAGAACCCGCAGCAGATTTTATCAGCAGGCGCCGTTTTAGTCTTTTGCGCGGACTATTACCGATTGATGAAGGCAGCGAACTTAATAGGGAAAGACATTGATTTCTCCTCTGCCGAAAATCTCCTTGTTGGCTCTATCGACGTTGCTCTATTCGCTCAAAATGTTGCGATTGCGGCTGAATCAAAAGGCTACGGCATTTGCTACATCGGTGGTGTCCGTAATGCACCAGAAGAAATAAGCGAACTGCTGTCGCTCCCTAAAGGTGTTGCTCCGATGTTCGCTATGACTATTGGTGTTCCAGATGAAGCAAATGAAGTGAAACCGCGCTTACCAATTGAAGCAATTATTCACGAAAACAGCTACGATATGGAAAAATATGACGAACTCCTCCCAGCTTACGATGACATAATGAACGACTATTATCTAAGCCGCGGCTCAAACCGAAAAGACGCCGCATGGTCCGACTCAATGGCAGACTTTTTAAGGGCCCCTCGACGAACGCATATGAAAGATTTTTTGAAGAAACAGGGATTTGAGTTTAACTAGGAGAGATGACAATGCAATTTGAAGAATTAGTGGACGTATTAACACGCCGGATGACAGACGGGTCTTTTATTGGTGGGACAATCAGCCAATCCCGCACAAAAACAGATGATTTAAAACGGGTGAAAGTGAAACCCGTTGAGTTAAAGGGACAGTTGCATATTCAATTTGAATACCAGTACGAACGAGTGTTAAACCACGAAAACGTTACAACTGATTTATTAGGGGCGTACTTACTGCAACTGCTTGAACGTTTCAGACAAATACATGCCGAGTTTTCAGATGAAAAGATTCAGGTCCAACTGACGAAAAAATTTAAAGTAATGTGGAAATCAGAAAAAGTAGCATCTGAAAAAATAGTTAACCTTTCACACAATCGCAAGAAAAATTATTTACTGGATGAAAATACAGCCTATCCATTTTTAGTCCGACTCGGCGTACAAACTCCCGACGGCCAGGTAAAAAAGCAAAAGCACGACAAGTTTAGGCAAATTAACAGGTTCGTCGAATTCATCGACGATTCTCTTGCTCACTTACCAAAAGATCGAACTGTACGTATTCTTGATTTCGGTTCTGGTAAATCCTATTTAACATTCGCACTGTATCATTACTTACGTATCGAAAAAGGGCTAGATATTAAGGTAACTGGGCTTGATTTAAAAAAAGAAGTGATTGAGGAATGCAGCACAATTGCAAAGGATCTTGGTTACGATAACCTTGAATTCCTCGTAGGAGATATTAACGACTACAACGACGAAACGTCTGTCGACATGGTCGTCACACTCCACGCATGCGATGTTGCAACGGATATGGCACTTGCCCGTGCGGTGAAATGGGGTGCGAAAGTCATTTTGAGCGTCCCTTGTTGTCAGCACGAACTGTTCTCGCAGGTCAATTCCCCTGCGCTCGACGTTATGCTTCAACACGGCCTCATTAAAGAGCGGTTCTCGGCACTTGCTACCGATTCTATCCGTGCGGAGTTATTGTCACTTGTTGGATACGAAGCGCAGCTATTAGAGTTTATCGATATGGAGCATACACCGAAAAACATTTTGATACGGGCTTATCAGACCGGACGAGAGGCTTCCGCTGATGATTTTATACGCTATAACGAATTCAAGACTCTGTTGAATGCGGATCCATTTTTGGAGAGAGAATTGGAGCATTTGTTGAATAAATAAGCAACCTCATCTACGTTTGCTATAAGCGAATGTAGATGAGGCTTTTCATAGTTAAAACGAAACAACTAATCTGCTGCATAGTTCACATGATAGACTTTATAAAATCATATGTTTCCCACGGAGGTTAACATGGCGCTACTGCATGAGTTTTACCTAATTCCCAGCTCGATCGATGTGCAAGACTTCTATAGGACAACGAAAAACAACGACGCCATCATAGATAGTGTCAATATACATGATGATATGATCACTTACATCTACGACTCATTGAATTGGATCCCAAGTAGAAATCCGGCGTTGCGAGGTATGCCACATGGACAAGGTATCCATTACCACGGCATTACACTTTTCGATGAACATTCGTCACGAGACTTACTAAGAATTTTCACTGCTTGGCGAGACCTATTCAGCAATTCGCCTGACATATTCCAGCTGAAGGGTCAATTCATAATCAATCGGGATGAGCATGAAATCCTATATTTCGATCGCAATGAAATCGTTGATCAATTCGAGACAATGATCTCAATGTCTAACTATCTCGCTGACGGGAATTATTACTTGTATTACTGTGGTATTTGAAAATTTTCTGAATAAAAGACCTCAACGAAGAGGTTTTTCTTTAACATAGCCCTCTATAAATCGGAAGTGTCTACTTAGATTTAAAACTTCATACTAGCTCTTATCTTTTCAGGAATCATTACCACTTCTGTTTTTAAATCCAGAGGTTTAAAGGTATCATCAATGCATTCATCCCAATATGCTAAATGCTTCTTATCTATCCAATGCTCTGATTCTTCTACTTCCTGACCACCTTCGCCTTGAACTGAATACCAATATAAAAATTCATCTCCATTGAGATGTTCTCTAAATATAGTTTCTACATACATTTTCTCGCCTTCAAGGGTTATTAGCACGTGTTTCATGTTTTCGTTCAGAAAAGTTATCCATTCATTTACCTTTTCTGATTTATCTTTCTTAACCCTGAATCTTGTTAACTCAACGTTCATGTTTCTCCCACCCTTTGTTCATTTTTCAAACAGTAAAAATGATCTTCAAAAACTTTCGATACGTTGCTCCTGAGAATTTCATTTCCATTCATCACGAAATCCTCCTCCACACCGACTATTCCAGTGTCACTCCCAAAAATACATAGCCATCCCGTTCATACTGCCCTGAAAAAATGACTGGAACCCTCTCGTTAAAAATCGGACCATCTACGACAACCGTATGAAATTCACCAGACTCCCCGCATGCATCAATGCCAAGTACCTCCAGTTCATCCATCAGCTCCAAAGTGAATTTGCGGCCTATGAAGTGTGCCGGCATCATTTTTGTATTGACGACAACTATGTACGCCTCGAATCCCGCTTCTATAAATTCTTCTAAAATCTCGCGACGCGGCTCCATCCATAGCGGATGTACTGCTTCCATATCGACTTTTGCACATGTATTTTGGACCCATACCAAATGGTCTTCAAGATCGATATCCCCAAAAACTCCGTAACTGATGCCCGACTCAACGCATTCCTTCATCGCGTCTAAAAATTGCTCTTCATATCCTTGCCAGTCAGCTCCCCTTATCATTAAAGGGACGCCAATTCTTGCTGCTTGGGCTTCCACGACTTCAAAAGGCAGCGCATGCGATTTTGACCGTTCTTCATCCTTTTCAAACATTGTCCATAACCGTTTCGGAACGCCACCCGCTTTCATTGCGCGGTAATAAGCCATCGCAGAATCTTTTCCGCCGCTCCATGATGCAACAAATGATATATCCATCATTTTGTACATTCCTCCGTATAGTTAATTATTGTTTTTTATTTTTAGCATCGGTTCATATCTTTCAAGCTCATCACCCTTATTTTGCAATGCTTCTTTAGGCTCCGATAATTTCATTACAAAAATAGAAACAAAGCTCAAAAGAACTCTAAAATCTACTAGCAACGCAATACCAAAAACAGTATTATCGTCACAACCCACACCCTAAATTATATTTTTCGTTTTATTTATTTTACCATGAATTTGCCAACACTATTGAAAGGATTCTAATAATTTGCTTTTGCAGCGAATAAAAACATAAAACTTTTCAGACATACTGCCCGTCAAATACTTATAACGTGTTCGCGACATGTTGAAAATTGGAGAAGGTGAATCTTTAGTCATGACAAAAAAAGAGAAGTTCGAACTTGTAGAAAATTTTATAGTAGAAAACCGGGAAGCTCATTATCGTCTTGCATACAGCTATGTTAGAAATAAAGAAAATGCACTTGATATCGTACAAGATGCCATTCTAAAAGCGCTCAGTTCAATTGATCGACTTGAAGAAATCGCCTATTTGAAAACATGGTTCTATCGAATAATCGTGAACACATGCATTGATTTCATCCGAAAACATCAGCGTATTACAGTGATGGACGATGACATTCTTGGCATTCATTTACCACAGTTAGAAGATGACATTATCGACATGGACTTACAAGATGCCATTGACCAGCTACCTCACAAATATAGATCTCTTATTATTCTCCGATTTTTTGAGGATTTGAAAATTGATGAAATCGCTGCAGTGATGGATGAAAATGTGAATACGATTAAAACAAGATTGTATGCAGCATTGAAAAAGTTGCGCATTGAAGTCGGGGAGGAATTCAGATTATGAAAAAAATAAATAAGCTAAAAAAGGATTATGACGAAACGGAGATTCCATCTGAGTTGAAGGACTTCGTTAAAGCTTCGATTCGGCAAGCAAAGTCATCACAGAAGAAACGTCCATTTCTTAAACAATGGACGTTAGGAGCCGTCGCGGCTGCTGCTCTATTTATCGGAAGTATCAATGTAAGCCCATCTTTCGCGCAAGCTATGGCAAACGTTCCACTTCTCGGAGTAATTGTGGATGTGTTTACCGCACAACAATTGACTGTCGATGAAAAAACGTACCAAGCGAATGTCGCCACACCAAAAATTGAAGGTTTGGAGGATGAAGGACTGCAAACTTCATTGAATGAGAAATACCTTAAGGAAAATAAAGTGCTCTTCGAACAGTTCCAACAGGATGTTTCGGAATTGGAAAAGGCAGGTGGCGGTCATCTTGGAATCGATACTGGCTATGAAGTGAAAACAGATAATGAACAGCTTCTATCGATTGCTCGCTATGAGGTGAATACGGTCGGATCCTCATCAACCACAATGAAGTACGACACAATCGATAAACAGAACAGCATTTTAATCACATTGCCCAGTCTGTTTAAAAATGACAAATATGTGGAGGCCATTAGCTCTTACATAGTAGGTGAAATGGAGCGGCAAATGGATGCAGATGAAGAGGTCTCTTACTTTTTGAATAGTGAATTTTTCGATGATTTCAAAACAATCCAATCCGATCAGTCGTTCTATATCACAGATCACAATAAGCTCGTCATTTCATTCGATAAATACGAAGTTGCACCTGGTTATATGGGAGTCGTGACGTTTGAAATTCCGTCAGTTATTTTGAAAGATCTGCTGGTCAGCGACACATACATTAACTAATTCCTTTTAGAAAGTGACACTTTTTTAATATAAGCAAGAAAAAACCATAGAGAAAGCATCAGCCGCCAAAATTGCATCTTTGGCGGCTTTTCTCCAGGTAAGAATCCAGCTATTCTTTCGTCCCAAAAATGCTTCAGCACTCTGTGTATTTATGTATTTGGAGCACGACGGATGAAGGACAACCATACGATTACAGAAAAAAAAGTGTAGGGATGCGACAAAGTCGCATCTCTACACATATAAACATCTCGGTGATCGTAATAGAAGTTATTCAATTTACTGGTGACTTTTGGTGAATCAACAGACGTGCTCTTTTGTGATTCAATTATGCTGGCATTGGCGTATCTGTTGGTTCTGTGTAACCTTCTTTGTAATTTTCATCGATGAATTTACGGATTTCTTTTAACGATTTACCGTCCTGCTTCATCATTACAGATTGCACAGCGATATCTAGACAAACTTGGCAACGTGTACCATGGTCATCCCAGACAACAGAACCATCTTCACGAACTTCGTCTATGAAACAATTCAAGTTACTATCGTGGCCTGCGCTTTCTCCACACCCACAATAGCATGGCATCCACTCGATAATATCCGTTGCAGTGCCCGCCATTTGATAGACAAGACGCATATCCTCCGATTTGTCATCTAGGAACGAAGGTAAAATATCGGCAGAAGCCGTTACTTCTTGCAAGTCACCGTTTGGTACATGCTTCTGTTCCCCATGTTTCATGTCATGTTCTTTCTCACTCGGCTGCGCTTTTTCTCCGCATGCTGAAAGGACAAGAATCGCTGTAAGCAAGATGAACATCAAATTCTTTTTCATATACTGCCCACTCCTTATTCGCATAGTTGTCCTTTCATCATAACCCAAAACAACATGTTTATAAGTTACAGTTTGATGGACAATCAAACTTGACGGCAATTATCCCCTTGCTTAATCCAATACCGGATACCCTTCCAACACTGTTTGCTCAGAAGGTTTTTGAATGTAAGCACATGTTTCATTTTCAAAGATAATTTGTTGCTCAGGATCCGTAAGTAAATTACAATACGGACACTCTTTGTCGTACACGTCGAAGTCGCCTCCTTATCTACCAATCATTTTCGAAGGAACGACATACTCGTCAAACTGTTCTTCCGTCAGCAAGCCTGATTTGAGTGCTGCTTCTTTCAGCGTTGTACCTTCCGCATGTGCAGTTTTCGCTATTTTTGCAGCATTTTCGTAACCGATATAAGGATTAAGTGCCGTCACAAGCATGAGTGAGTTTTGAACTTTACGATCAATCTCTTCACGATTCGGTTCAATTCCCACTGCACAGTTTTCATTAAAACTGATCATCGCATCGCTCAACAATGTCACAGATTGAAGGAAGTTGAAAATGATAACGGGTTTGAAGACATTCAGTTCAAAGTTCCCTTGACTCGCTGCAAAGCCGATTGTTGCGTCATTCCCCATTACTTGTGCAACAACCATCGTAAGTGCTTCACTTTGAGTTGGATTCACTTTTCCTGGCATGATGGAACTGCCCGGTTCATTCTCAGGAATCGTAATTTCACCAATACCTGAACGTGGTCCGCTAGCCAACCAGCGCACGTCATTAGCAATTTTCATAAGGTCTGCCGCAAGCGCTTTAATAGCACCATGAACGTAAACAATCTCATCATAACTTGTAAGTGAATGGAATTTATTAATCGCGGATGTAAATTCTATCCCCACTGCCGTGCTGATTTCAGCAGCAACACGATCACCGAATCCAGCTGGCGCGTTAAGTCCTGTTCCAACAGCCGTTCCGCCAATTGCAAGTTCTTTCATTGACTCGACGCTGTCTGTAATCATTTTTTCCGTTTTCTCGAGCATGCGGTGCCAACCGCTAATTTCCTGACCAAGAGTTAGAGGCGTCGCGTCTTGTAAATGCGTACGGCCGATTTTAATGATATCCATGAACTCCTCAGATTTCTTGCCAAGTGTTGCTTTCAATACACCAATTGCCGGTACGAGCTGTTGTTGCACTGCAACAACTCCTGCAACATGCAGCGCCGTCGGGAATGTATCATTTGAGCTTTGCGATTTATTGACATCATCGTTCGGATGTAGACGATCTTCCTCGCCCCACTCCTCAAGCAATTGATTGCCACGGTATGCAAGTACTTCGTTCATATTCATGTTGGATTGAGTACCGCTTCCTGTTTGCCATACGACAAGCGGGAAATGATCATCCAGTTTTCCAGAGACTACTTCATCTGCAGCTGCAGAGATTGCCTTCATTTTTGCTTCTGATAGGGCGCCATGTGCATGGCTCGCGATAGCAGCTGATTTTTTTAAATGAGCAAATGCACGAATAACACCAATCGGCATTTTTTCTCCACCAATTTTAAAGTTTTGCTTACTGCGTTGTGTTTGCGCTCCCCATAGCTTGTCCGCAGGTACTTTAATTTCACCAAATGTGTCATGTTCAATACGATAATCCATTCTTCATCCCTCTTTCGTTTGTAAGTATTTCCATTATCTCATGATTGGCACCTTTTTATCATGTGCCCAGTCTTGGATAAATGCTTTTTGCCTAGGATTCAAGTTTTCCGGCAATTCATCTCTACCAAAGAAACAGTGTGCTTGGCTTTCTGCTCCGCCCTGTTGCAATTCTCCTGAATACGTTGTCGAATGAAAAATAACTTGCACGCTGTATACCTGGTCTCCATTCGGATATGTCACAAAACAGGACTCACCAGAATAAAGCCCAAATAGCTGAAGCTCCTCCACAACCAATCCCGTTTCTTCATATGTCTCCCTTTGCACTGTTTCTTCAAACGTTTCCCCGATTTCCATCACGCCACCCGGAATGCACCAATTGTCCTCATCTGTGCGGTGTTGGAGCAGGACTTTGTCTTCGTTCGTTATTATGACGCCGCAACCGACCGTAAGTAGTGATTCCTTACCAATCATTCTCCTCATTGTTTGAATGTAATCCATAGTATTTCCCCCTTTTTGTTATGCAAAAAAGACACGGTTTCCCGAGTCTTTTTCCAATCTTCATTTTCAATTGGACTGCTTTTTCTCTAATACTTCTATAAATGCATCGACTACTAATGGGTTGAACTGTGTCCCTTTTCCGTTTTTAAGTTCTTCCATAGCTTCTTGTCTAGAAAGAGCCTTCTTATACACACGATCGGTTGTCATTGCATCGAATGCATCAACGACCGATACAATGGCGGATTCCAGCGCAATTTCATCACCTTTAAGACCGTATGGATAGCCTTTCCCATCGTGCCTTTCATGATGCTGTTCGACAATGAATGCTGTATCTGCTAACCATTCGACAGTATGCTCACGCATAATCTTTGCACCTTCAATTGTATGGGACTTCATAATCCCCCACTCTTCAGCTGTCAGCTTCCCAGGTTTATTTAGAATTTCTAGCGGGACAACGCGCTTGCCGACATCATGAAAATAGGCGCCCCATCTCAGCGTGCTAAGGCTTTCTGGCGGCAGTTCCATGTGCTTCCACACTTCGATTGAATAATCTTTGATGCGATTGCAATGCATATAGGTGTAGCCATCAACCGACTCAATCGCATCCGCCTCTTCCTGGAGGATTTGCGTCTCAAAAAATCGCGTCTCAAAACTTTCAGTAGACATTTTGATTAAAATCTCTGCTTCTGTTTTCCCGTAAAAAGAAATGATGTGTGCATAGTGCGATGCATCGATTGTCTCACCGACTTCCAATATATGCCTTTTTCCATCGTATTCTATTTCTACTATTCCGTTAAGAAGCAAATACGACTCTACGAGAGCGTCTTCTTTATCGTATTGAACCCAAAATGAACTATTTTTGTGCAATGAATAAAGCGCATTTGACAACCCATTCCATCTTCCGAGCAACACGACATCCGCATAACCGAGATGAATTACCGGATATCCTTCTCTAGTTTGATTGCTATACGATTGATTTGAAATAGTGTCCATTAGCGTACTCCTCGGATTAAGGCATATGACCATCAATTGCTATCTGAATATTATCATTATAGCAAGTCACACCATAGTTTCATACACCTTTACCCGATTGACGCAAAACAATGTCGATTAAAGCTCCTGCCTTAACGCATTGATAACATCAATTTTCGTCGCTTTACGCGCTGGACGCCATCCTGAAATCATCGCGACGCCTATGCTAATTACGGAAGCGATAACGACAAGTTGCCATGGAATTACTGAGAACGTAACAGTCATACCTCCAAAATCTTCTTCGCCGAGCGCAGCCGTAACAATGATTGGCAGCACGTAATTTGACACAATGCTCACCCCATAGGAAATAACAACTGCAAGAACCGTCCCCACAATACCAATCCATGCACTTTCCATTAGGAATAGTCGTTGGATTAGTTTCGGATCTGCCCCGATTGCTTTCATAACTCCAATTTCACGCGTCCGCTCCGTTACAGCCATGGTCATTGTGTTGAAAATTCCGATAGATGCAATTAATATCGCGATTGTCCCAACAAATACTAGCCCCGCTTTTAGCGCTAAGAAAAAGACATCTAATTGGTCAAGTTCATCTGATATGGAGTACACACTATATCCATCGTCTTTTAATGCAGTAGAGATTGCTTTTACATTTTCTAATTTATCCGCATAGACGTTTACATTGCCGTAAAATAATTGCTGCGCGTCTGATTGATCATCTGCTGGCTTGTCCACATGTGCATAATAGATTTTTTCTAGCTCTGGAATGATAGATGCGTCAGCATATATCTTTTGATCCTGCTCCCAATCTTTCGCTGGTTTCTTTCCGATACCGACTATCGTGAGTATTATTTTATCCTCAATCAATTCACCTTCATTGTCACTGACTTGATAGAGGAACTGTTCACCAATCACTTTGCCGTCATACGTAGTAAATTCACCATCTTCGTTTTCATCTTGTTGATTCATTAAGTACTCCGCGAAATGGCTTCCAACGATGACTTCATTTTCCCTTTCTGGTAAACGCCCTTCCCGAAGTTCAAAGTTTGCTTTCTCTTCTTCTTCAAAATCCGTCACAACTAGAGGGTTATTACCAGTAAAATTGCCGATTGAAGACTGCTGTTCTGTCGCTATATTTCGACGAAATACAACTACTTTTACATGATCCCGTTTCTTTAACTCCGTAACTTTCTCTTCATCCATCTCGCTTGAAAACACTTCAATTTGTGTCACAAGTCGATTCGATAAGACTTCTCCCCGAATCGTTTCGTGCAGCCCGAATCCAACTGACGCGAGCACAATTAAAAAAGCTGTTCCCATCGTGGCCGCAAGCACGGTCATAAAGACACGCATTTTATTTTTCTTGATATGTTGGCTTACGAAACTAATCTGGTCTTTAAATTGCATGCTGTACACCACCTTCCGTTAATACGCCATCATGCATTCTGTAAACGCGGTTTGCAGTTCGGGCAACTTCATCGTCGTGTGTAATTATGACAAATGTGATGCCCCTTGTTTTATTGAGTGATTGAATGAGTAGAAGTACATCCTGCTCTGTTTCAGAGTCTAGACTGCCCGTAGGTTCATCTGCGAAAATGATTGGCGGATCAGTGATGAGTGCACGCGCGATGCTCACACGTTGCTGCTGGCCCCCGGACAACTCGTTCGGATAATGATCTTGCACATCCGTTAGGCCAACGCTCCGCATAAGGTCTTTCACTTTCTTCTGTCGTTCATTTTTACTGATGCCCTTCAACGTCAATGGCAATTCAACATTCTCAAACGCCGTCAACCCAGGCATGAGTTGGAAGTTTTGAAAGACGAAACCGAAATGATCCAGTCGGAATTTCGCACTTTCCACCTCATTGAATGAGGACGTTTGTATACCTTGTACACTGATTTCTCCACTTTCCGGTGTTAGGAATCCTGCCATTATATGAAGAAGCGTTGATTTACCCGAACCACTTTTACCAACAATCGATACAATTTCACCGTCCGCAACCTCAAACGTCAACCCTTTCAGCACCGGAATCTGCTTCTCTTTACCCTTCTTACCGATTTTAAATGAATGATTTAAATTCCTTACATTAATCATGTATTCCCCTCCAAATTTTCTTCACTTCCCTCATTGTAAAGGAAGAATCTTAAGGGTTTGTGAGGATAGATATGAAGAATTTCTTAAGAATTTTAGAGGTGGAGTGGGGGATGGTCGGTCAAGCAACAGTTTTGATCGGTCGGCAACGCTATATAGTCGGTCAAGCAACAATTATGATCGGTCGGCAACGGTATATGGTCGGTCAGGCAACAGTTATGATCGGTCGGCAACGGTATATAGTCGGTCAAGCAACAATTATGATCGGTCGGCAACGGTATATGATTGGTCAGGTAACAGTTTTGATCGCCCACTCCCATTTCAACATAAAATATCTGTTATACACCAAAGTCCATTCATATAGAAAAAGAGTCTCAAACGCATAACTGCGTTAGGACTCTCTTCTAGATAGTAGTTATTTAGCTTCGTCAGCTGCAACTTCTTTTATTGCAATCGATTGTTGTGTAGGTTGCTTCGTATTTGCTGCTTTTATTTCAGTTGTTAGCTGGTCAATACTTGGGCGGATATTACCTTTGCCCGTGTAGTTTTCAAGCATTTCCTTAACGTCGATACCTGATGATGCTTTCAATGATTCTTGCAATGTCGCCATTAAGTTAGTAGCGTATGACGTTACTTTATTGGCTCCGCCGCCTTCACCACTGCCTGTATCGACAACTGTAATCTTATCGATATTCGCAAGCGGGCTTGCAATTTGTTTAGCATACTCAGGAATCATTTTAACAATCATATCAAGCATTGCAGCTTGGCCGTACTGTTCGAATGCTTCTGCAATTTTACGTTTTGCTTCTGCTTCAGCAAGACCTTTCAGGCGGATAATATCTGCCTCTGATTCCCCTTGAGCACGCAGTGAATCGGCTTTTGCCTGCCCGTCAAGACGGACTTTTTCTGCATCTGCAGACGCTCTTGCTTCAATGCGATATTTTTCTGCATCAGCTTCCGTAATTTGTTTAGATTTTTGGGCTTCTGCATTTTGTTCGATTGCATAGCGATCTGCATCAGCTTTTTTCTTAACTTCAGAATCATATTGTTTCTCGCGACGCAGAATCTCTTTCTCTTCAAGTTCAATTTGCTTTTGACGTTCAATGATTCGAATTTGCATTTCCTGTTCCATAACTTCCTGTTTCGAGACCGCCGTTTGAAGTTCGTATGCTTGGTCGGCACGCGCTTTTGCAACATCCTGATCACGACGGTAATCCGCAACCTTCAATTGATTCTCTTTTTCAGCTTCGGCAATTTCAGTTGCGCGTTCGATTTCTGCTTTTTGCGCTTCTTTAGATGCCTCTGCATTTTTAATGCGCGTTTCTTTTTCAGCTTCAACCATTGCAATATCTGCATCGCGCTTCACTTGTGCAATACGAGGCTTCCCTAGCGAATCGAGGTAACCGTTTTTATCACGTACATCTTTTATTGTAAATGAAACGATGATGAGTCCCATTTTTGCAAGGTCCTGCGACGCAACCCGCTGTACTTCTTGAGAGAACTTGTCGCGGTTTTTGTAGATTTCTTCCACTGTCATCGAGCCCAAAATCGAACGTAAGTGGCCTTCTAACACTTCTTTCGCTTCGTTTTCACGGTCAGCTTTTGTTTTTCCTAAAAATTGCTCAGCAGCTGTTGCAATCTCTGAGATTGAACCACCGATTTTAATGATTGCCGTTCCATCCGCCATCACAGGAACACCTTGTTCCGTATAGACTTCCGGTGTTGTAACCTCAAGCTTACTTGATAACAAGCTAAGCGGCGCCGCTTGTTGGAACACCGGCAACAGGAACGTCCCGCCGCCACGGATGATTTTAATGCGATTTCCCGAATCATCCTTATGTACATTTTTAGAACCTAGATAACTTCCAGTCACGATTAGTGCTTCATCTGGCCCAACTGTGCGGTACTTTGTGATGAAGACGAGAACAAGTGCCAGTATAATAAAAGCGACTACTCCAATTACAATCAAAATTTCCATCTGTTTTTCCCCCTTTTTTATTTGAAGCGGAATGGTTCATACTCTTTAACGATGAATGTCCCATCTTTCACTTCAATGATCAATATTTCTTTTCCATACTCAATTGCTGTGTTCTCATACCCTGCCGCTCTTTTTGAAATCAGCCCATTCACCGACTCAATGACAATTTCACCGAAACCATCAATTGGAATAGGTACAATCACTTTTCCAACTTGGCCCATCAGCGACTCATCCGTATAAGAAAGCGACACTTCCGCAGACTTTAATGGAAGGAGAACAAATACGTATAATAAAAGATCGAGTACAAAAGCAGTTACAAGTGCAATTACCAAAATGATTCCGCTACTCCATGTTGTAACAAGTTCTAAAATATAACCGCCAGCTGCTACAAATGTTATAAAGGCAAGAATTACCGCCGGATCTAAGAACGGACTAGCATCGCCGATTCCTTCCGCCATATCACTAAAAAAGATATACAATATCGTCGCAAGGCCGGCAATAATTAGCCCGATTAAGTATACTTGCACAATTGGCATCCCAAACAGTTCCATTTCAACACCTCCACTTCCACCTTTTTTGTCTCACCTATATATACGTCCCATTACCCTGAAAGTTTCAATTTACTGAAAATTATTCGCGGATTCATTCCACATCTATCAAGCCGTGTTTCCTAGCAACGTGAATTGCCTCTGTCCGACTTTTAACTTGTAGCTTTTGAAAAATATCTGAGAAGTAGTTTCTCACTGTCCCCTCCGACAAAAATGATCGCTTGCTGGTTTCTCTATTCGACAAACCTTTCGAGGCCAGTACAAGAAGCTCTTGTTCCCGCTCGGATAGCTGATCTTTTTCCGTAAATAATGAGAAGGCTAATTCTGGATCGACGACTCGCTGACCCGCGGCAACTTTACGTATAGCTTCAGCAAGCATACTGCTCGGCCCATCTTTCAGTAAGAAACCTCTTACTCCTGCATTTACAGAACGCTGTACATAACCAGTACGACCAAACGTAGTCAACATGATGATTGCCATGCCAGGGTATTTCTCCAATAATCTTTCCGACGCTTCCAAACCATTCATAATAGGCATTTCAATATCTAAAATGCAGACATCAGGCAGCAATCGCTTCCATGCCATTTGCCGCCTCACCGATGATTTCTAAGTCCTCTTCTATAGAAAGAAGTGCAATTAAAGCACCTCTTACCATCGCCTGATCTTCTGCGATTACGATACGTATCACGAGACGACACCCACCTTTTCAACACTTTTCGGTAGCGGAATGAATAACTGAACGACCGTCCCTTCTTCACCGCTTTCCCATCGAATCGTTCCATTAATAAGTCCAATTCTACCTTGCAAGCCTGTCATTCCATGATTAGGAACCGCTCCATCAATTCCTTTTCCATTATCGACTACATCTATTAATACACCTCCCGCTGAACGTGAAACGTTAATTCGACACCATGATGCAGCACTATGTTTAACTACATTCGTCACAAGTTCTCGAATTGCCATCACAGCAATTTTTTCATACACACGATTAATAGAATGGATTTCACCGTTCACTTCATAATCGATTCCTGCACTATGTAAATGTTGACGACAGGCAATCAATTCATCGACAAGCGTGCCGGTATCCAGGTCTTCTACGAGCTCCCTCATCTGCATTAATGTTTCTCGCGAGATTGTAATCACTTCCCGTAATTCCCCGGCAGCTCTCTCTTTGTCTGAAACGAGTAACTTCTCAGCGAGCTCCGTTTTCAATGTAATCATCGATAGTTTTTGTCCAAGCGTATCATGTAGATCACGTCCAATTCGCTGGCGTTCTTGCTGCTTCACCAATTCATCAATCCTACTATACGCTTTCTCTAATTCTCGCTGGGAGTCATTCCATTTTCGTATTGATGAAATCATATACGCATTGAAGACTGCGAGAAGAATAGGTACGAGCGCTATAGATGTTTGTATTATATTGAAATCCTTAGAAGCGCCATAGGCCATTCCAACCAATATATAGACACCGATAGCCACGATGCGCTTACGTCCGGACAGTGACGAAATCATATTTGAAGAATAGGCACTCAACCAAAAAAACATCGGCCCAAACATATAGACCCAAAAACCAATAATAATTGCTTGCACAATGACAAACACTAGATAAGTGTTATGCCAATAAGACTGGCGATAGACGAATAAAAATGGAACAAGCAGGAGCAGTGTTAGGATACGTTCCACACCTTCCAAAAAGAACGCTCCAAGAAGCGGAAATAGCATATAGATTAAATAAGTATACGGTTCTTTCCCTAAACCTTCGGGAAAAACTGCAAATCTCCTGCTCATTAATTCGCTCCCCTTCTATTTACATATCCCCCAACCCGGTAAATCCCTATAAATAATAGTGCATAAAAGATAAGTCCCCCCATTTGTCCAACCAATGGATAACCTTCATCCAACAAACGGAAGGCACCCGCTATCGCAATTGCTCCCGGAGACCAACTTGCAATAGGTTGCACCCAGCCTGGAAACTGTTCAATTGGAATCCACGTACCTGCAGCAAACATCAACAATATCCACGTAAAGTTAGCTATACCTGAAACAGTACCCTGTTTCCCAAATGAACTGATTGCCACGCCTAACATCATGAATACCGCCGATACACTAATAAACCATACCGCAATCATACACCATTGTCCTACACCACCCGGGAGTCCGTGAAACGTCTGAACAAATACGATTAAGATCACAACCGTGATACTATTCAACAACAGTTGTGACGTCAGTTTCGCACCTGAAACGACTAATTCGGAAACCGGCAACGCCTTCATAGATGTACGCCAAGGTCTGCTGTTGTCGTATGCAAGCCCAATTGCAAATGTCGTGACAGCTCCCGATAACAAACTGAAGACAAGCATTCCGATAAGTAGATATGCATAATGCTCTGGTTCATTCGAAAGCGAAAAAATTAGGTAATAGATGATGGGAAGAACGATGGCGTAAATGACGAAATAGCGGTTTCTTAGCATGCGCAACACTTCAATTTTTGTCAACAATAAAAAGGGCTTAGTCATTGCACAACCCCTTCCTTCAACAATACAATTCGATGTGCAAGAACTTCTCTTTCTTCCCTGGAATGTGTAATCAGCAAAACGGCAAGCCCTTCATCAACAGCAATTTGTACTTGTTGATAGAAATGGTTCCGCATTTCCTCGTCCATTCCAGCAGTTGGTTCATCTGCAATCAGCACGAGTGGTCTACCTACCATCGACAATGCAAATGACAGACGCTTTTGCTCACCACTTGATAATTCATGTGTCTTTTTCAGGAGCAACTCTTGCAATAATCCTAGATGGACAAGCTCGTTAAATGAATAAGGATTTATATAGAAAGATTGAAATAAACAAAGCATTTCTTTCACCTTTACATTATCCATAAATTCAGCGTGCTGGAACATGAAGCCTATTTGTGATTTCGTTTTCTTTCCTAGCGGTTTCCCTGCTAGCAAAATCCTTCCACTTACCGGATGAATGATTCCAGCAATAGCAGATACAATTTTTGATTTCCCCACCCCATTTGCTCCGCAGAGTGCAACAATTTCTCCTGCCGCAATTTCTAAATTTATACTACTTAATAAACTCTTTTGATTAACGCGTTCTGACAGATTTTCTAGTTTCAACATCCACTCACCTCTTACGTTAATTTTACTGAGGTAGAGGGTATGCTGTAGAGTACACACCGTCATCTTTCCTTCATGACAAATGTCATTTCTTCTTATACCAATTTCCCATTTGTAAAGATTGTGTAAAGTTTTTGCGGATTTCGTCGAAACTTGTTTGTATCTCATTTTTTCTTTGCTATGATGAATTTATTAAAATACTATTTCCCCTACTGGGATGGAGGCACAACAATGTTTAGCCAACGCAAACCTGATCCTTTTTTCACAGCACTGCTAACGATTGCTGAAAATGTACAAGAAGCAGTCCATTACGCACACGACTTTAAAGTAGTCAATGTCGCAGACTTGAAAGAAGTAAGCATTAAACTTAAAAATTACGAGACGGAAGGCGATACGCACATCCACGATCTCATTACAAAACTCAACAAGTCATTCATGACACCTATTGAGCGGGAAGATATTATGAACTTGGCCATTAAGATGGATGATGTACTCGATGGCATTGAACATTTTGCAGCACATCTTGAAATGTTCTCTCTAATTGAAATTGATGAATACGTTCAGAAGTTCATGGAGAACATCGTTAAAAGTACAGATGAAATTGTAAAAGCAATGAAATTACTTGCAAAGAAAAAACTTGAAGCAATGCACGATCATGCAGTGCTTATTAAAGAGTACGAACGAGTTTGTGATGAAGTTTTCCGTACATCCGTCAAACAACTGTTCATTAATGAAAAAGACCCAATCCGAATTATTCAGTTAAAAGATATTTACGAGCAACTTGAAGATGTCGCAGATTATTGCCAAGACGTTGCCAACACAATCGAAACAATTATTATGCGTAACGCATAAGGGGGAGAAAAATGGATACAGTACTTCTCCTTACCATACTAGTCGTCGTTTTCGCACTCGCTTTTGATTTCATTAACGGTTTTCACGACACAGCGAATTCCATCGCAACGTCTGTTTCAACTCGTGCATTGAAACCACGAACTGCTATTATGATGGCCGCTATAATGAATTTCATCGGAGCAATGGCATTTACAGGTGTCGCAAAGACAATTTCCAAGGACATTGTCGATCCATTC
The DNA here is from genome assembly GCF_008369195.1 of Sporosarcina sp. ANT_H38. Taxonomy (GTDB): domain Bacteria; phylum Bacillota; class Bacilli; order Bacillales_A; family Planococcaceae; genus Sporosarcina. The sequence goes on from NZ_VOBC01000003.1 coordinate 105,412, forward strand.
GCTCTTGAAAATGGATCACTCGTCATCTTGGCAGCACTGATTTCTGCAATATTATGGAACTTGATTACCTGGTATTTTGGAATACCATCCAGTTCTTCCCACGCATTAATCGGGTCAATCGCTGGAGCTGCTATTTCAGCAGCAGGTTTCGGAATTTTAAATTACAGTGGTTTCTTAAAAATATTACAAGCACTCCTTATTTCTCCATTTATCGCACTTGCGGGTGGTTTCCTAGTGATGTCATTATTCAAAATGACCTTAAAAAACAGGAATTTATTCAGGACAAATACACGAATTCGCTATTTGCAAATCGGAACAGCGGCACTTCAATCGTTCACACACGGTACGAACGATGCACAAAAAGCGATGGGGATTATTACAATGGCACTTATCGCGGCAGAAATGCAGACTTCAGATGATATTCAACTCTGGGTCCGGATTGCTGCGGCAACTGCAATGGGTATCGGGACTTCAATTGGCGGCTATAAAATTATAAAAACAGTCGGCGGAAAAATAATGAAGATCCGGCCTGTGAACGGAATTGCGGCTGATTTATCATCTGCAGCAATTATTTTCGGTGCGACTCTTATCCATTTACCTGTCAGTACAACACATGTTATTTCTTCTGCAATAATGGGTGTAGGCTCGGCCCAGCGTGTGAAAGGCGTCAATTGGGGCATGGCTAAAAAGATCGTTATTACATGGGTTATAACATTACCAATTTCAGCATTAATCGCTGGGATTACCTATCAAGTTCTTAACTTGTTTTTTTAATTCAAACATTTCCCTTGCAATGTGCTAATATCCCTGTTATGATAAAGAAGAATTATTTTTGTTCGGCATGATGGTCTCGAATAAATCTTGACCGCTTCAAGACTTGAGCAAGGATAGTAATACAATGTATGCACAAAGCATACGAGGAGGAAACACACATGGAACAAGGTAAAGTGAAATGGTTTAACGCAGAAAAAGGATTTGGCTTCATCGAACGCGAAGACGGCGACGACGTATTCGTACACTTCTCAGCTATTCAAGGAGAAGGCTTCAAGTCTCTTGAAGAAGGCCAAGATGTAACGTTTGAAATCGAGCAAGGCCAACGCGGTCTTCAAGCTACAAACGTAAACAAAAACTAATTTGAATTAACCATTCAAAAGTCATTCCCCTCGGGGGATGACTTTTTTCTTTGTTTATAATTAATTGGATTGACTATATATGTTTGATGATGAATATCTGTATAAACTGAGAGTTGGTACCTTACAGTGCCCTAGAGGATTCTATGGGATTTTTTATTTCAATTTAACTTATTCCCGCTAGGATTAGGCAGTCATTTCTATATCAGATGAATCTATCACCCAAATGCGATCTTTTATTCCCCTCAGAGACTGCTTTATTATCGTCATACAAATTGCTCGGACTATCTTAATGGCAGTTTCCTAATCAGCAATTAGCGTCCACCCACTTCGAGAAAAGACATTCCCATCATTTTCCGTTACTATAGATAAATAGAGTCAATCTACACATAGGAAGGAATGATTGTATGCGCACACTTGCGCGTTTTGTAACAAGTGCACATAAATATATAATCTTTACCTGGGTTGCAATCTTCGTCATACTGACGTTCTTCGCAATCAAGTTGCCAGGGCTTCTTGAAGGAGACGGCTTCCAAACGGATGGCGAACACGCCGCTGTCATGGATATCGTGTCCGATGACTTCGCCATGCCAGCAGAAACCATGTTCCTCGTTTTTGATAATGTGCCCGATGACAAAATAGAGTCTACACTCATTAACGTAGATAAACTTAAGGTCACTTCAGAAATCGCATCACCACTGGACAATGATAAACAACACAAAGAAGGCGTTTCTTATGCCCTTCTTCATTTTGACAATAAAGACAAAGATATGTCTGCTATCGTCACAGATATACGAGAGGCAGTCGGTAATGAAAAAGGAATCACGCTTACAGGTGCTTCCGCTATTTCAAAGGATATTAACACTGCCAGCCAACGTGACTTGATGACTGCAGAGGCGATTGGGTTACCAATTGCGATTATTATACTTCTGTTCGCTTTCGGAACTGTTGTCGCTTCAATCGTACCATTAATTATCGGTATCGTGACCGTCGTATCCTCGTTCGGTGTATTGGCGATTCTTGGTGGAAAAATGGACCTGTCCATCTTTGTCTTGAATATCATTCCTATGCTGGGACTTGCGCTCAGTATCGACTTCGCTTTGTTGTTCATCAGCAGGTATCGTGAAGAACGCAAAAAGAGCAACATGCAAGAAGCTATCTCCACTACGATTCGAACAGCAGGAAGATCTGTCATCTTTTCCGCTTTCTGTGTGTTCATCGGACTCGGCGCCATGATGCTTATTCAAGTCGACATTTTTCAAAACATCGCTATTGGTGGAATGATCGTCGTGGCGATGGCTGTTCTCGCATCTGTAACTTTGTTACCTTCCGTGCTTATTGTGCTTGGTGAGCGGGTTGACAAATGGCAGCTATTGAAAGAAAAGTCGGGCGAAGCGAACGGTTGGCGCAAATTTGCCAAAGCAGTTATTAAGCGTCCTGTTATGATCACAATCGTTGCGTTTATCCTACTAGGTGTCGCAATTATTCCAGTGAAAAATATGGATTTAACAATTCCAGGAATCGATTCATTGCCAAAGTCATATGACACACGTCAGGCTTTTGAATTGATTGATAAAGAGTTTGGTTTGGCCAACGAGGCGGCTGTCTATGTCATAGCAGAACGTGCAAATGGCTGGGAGGACGAAAAAGGTCTCGAGTCCATGAAAGCACTTGAAAAAGAACTTTCAAACGATCCTCTTGTTGATAAAGTAACGACAATTTTCACCGCAAGTGATATCGACTCCGTCGAACAATGGCAACAAGCGATGACTGCGCCTGAAATCGCCGCCAGACTCTCACCTCTTGTTGAAACGTTTGTGAAAGACGACAAGCTGATGATTCCTCTGACATTGGGAGCGAGTGGCAGTTCAGATGCAGCACAAGATTGGGCACGCGAGTGGTCCGATAAGCAAACGGAGTGGAACTTATCCATCGGTGGGCAACCAAAATTCAATCAGGAAATCTTCGATGAAATACTGGATAAGGTTTTGTACGTTCTCTTAGTAATCCTTGTCTCTACGTTCTTCATCCTGATGATTGCTTTTAGATCTATTTTAATACCGATTAAAGCGATTTTTATGAACATCATCGGATTGACTGCAACATTCGGTATTCTTGTCTATATTTTCCAATACGGACATTTTGGATTGGAAGCGGGCACAATCGCGCTAATCATCCCTGTCATCGTCTTTAGCCTTGTCTTTGGACTAAGTATGGACTACGAAGTATTCCTCATCTCGAGGATGCAGGAAGAGTATGCGAAGACTTTGGATAACGACCACTCAACTGTTGAAGGTCTTGCAACTACAAGTAAGATCATCACCTCTGCAGCACTGATTATGATTGTTCTAACGGGGGCATTCGCCTTTACGGACGTTATGCCAGTAAAACAGATCGGCGTTGGTATCGCCATTGCAGTCGCCATTGACGCAACGATCATCCGCCTGTTGCTCGTTCCAAGCTTGATGAAACTGTTCGGCAAATGGAACTGGTGGCTGCCATTTAGAAAAGGGCCCTATAAGCCCGGGAATTGGCATTAAGAAAAGCGCAAGCGGTCGTCTAGATGCGACAGGCATAAGACGGATCGGCGTAGCGGTGCACTTTACCGCATAGCCGGTTCGACTTATGACCCAAGCATCTGACCGCTGGAGCTAGACATTAAGAAAAGCGGAAGGCGCCTAAAAGGAACGCAGCTTAAGTACGCCACTTCCTGTGGCAACAGCTGCATGACCTACATCCTGTAGGCCCGCGACAGGCATAAGACGGATCGGCGGAGCGGTGCACTTGCGCATAGCCGGTTCGACTTATGACCCGAGCATCTGACCGCTGGAGCTAGACACTATTCTAAGTCAAAAAACATATACTTTCTTAGCTTTAGAAAAAGCGCACTAGGGATCAACAAAATCCCTAGTGCGCTTTTTTCAACTATCGAGGTAATTTAAACAACAAATCGCGGCCTTTGAATATTTTCTTTCCGTCATCTCCTGAGAACGGTCCAAAAATCAGCTCGAAATTTTCATGGCGATCGAACTCGTACTTATCGATTAAGAATACATGTAACTTCTCGCTAGATTTTCCTGGTTCAATTGTCTTCAACATATCCGGTTCTAGTGATCCTTGGTTTAAATATCGGAATTCACCATCATCTACACTCAAAATGGATTGAATACCGCCAAGCCTTACTATCTCATCAGATTTATTGTCAACATTTAGTTTGACAGTCACAGCGACAATCCCGTCATCCGCAAAGTTACGGAAGGTATCGGCATATTCTGCCGTTGGTCTAATTTCCGTATATTGAACGCCTTCCAGCGTCACTTCTACGCCCTCAATGTCCAACTTTTGCCCAATATCTTTCTTCTCAAAAATCATCTTTTTGTCGGCAATATTTTGATTCGTCAAATCGTCTCTGTAATAATCTGGACCTGATACCGTTTTCTCTTTACTGTCTTCATTAAAAATGAAATCAAAAACAGCCTCTTCCATATAGGCTTCCCTCATGTCTTCACGTTCGGAAGCACCGCCTGCAATAATCAGTTTTGGCTTCGTCTCCTTTAATTTGTCATATTGTTCGTTTGTCATGACAAACGATAAGAAACCCTGTTTTTTGAAACCGGCAGGATATTTATTTACACTGGCAGGATCATCCGACTGCAACACATCTTCACGCGGTACTAATTTGAACCGATCCCCGTTCACTTCATCAAAGCGGTCATCCATGAGAATCGATGCAAACCCGGTATAGTACACGGGATTACTCCGCTTATTTTCATATGTTGCCAATGCTGTAACGACATAGCCTTCTACATTGTCTTTAAATAAATACTCGGAATCTCGGTTGACATCAGATACTTTCGTTACCTGATACTCATCAATTGTTATGATAAATCCATCCATATCATGCGCATAGCTTGGCTCTTTATTTGTATAGAGAACTTCAACAACACCTTCTGTCATTTCGGCAATATTTGGATTAAGTATGGTTGAGTCATCTCCGTTAGCAGCTACCTCTTTGGGTTTTAGTTCTTCTAATGCGGTACGCAATTCTTCCAATGCATCATCTACTTCTGTCGCTGACTCTACTTCTGCTTCATCAGATTTAGTGGCATCACTTTTTTCCTCTTCAATTTCGACCTCAGTCCCCTTCTCTTCACCCGCGCATGCTGCCAGCAAAAGTACGCTTGCTCCAAAAACGAACATTATCTTCTTATAGTTCATGTTTTAAACACCCTCCCTATTTCCATTTTAATGAACTCTCAACCTTACATTAACCATAATCAGTCGATAATACATAACGAAAAACGGTAAAATCAGGAAAATGATCCGGAAGAACCAGTGTCCAATCATTTTAAGTCGTTACCTTTCTCCTAAAAATATTCATTCATCACGCCTATTTCGGCAATAAAAAAAAGCAGTGTTTTCACACTACCCTGGAATTCCCTTCTATTACTTCAAAAACCGTCACAAGCGGTGCCATCCCATTTTCCATATCATTAATTGTTGCCTTCATCGCGAAATAAACAGCTACAATGCTTAATAGTACGAATAGGACAAGGCCGATGACGAGGGTTTTGCCTTTCATCGAGCATCACTCTCGTCTTCAACTCTTGTGAATTCCTCTTCAATCAAATAGACGTCTGCTTCGTTATAATCACCGAAACTTTCTTCCAGATTCAAGCCGTGATATAAATTCCAGAACCCTTGCTCTTCCATAAGGATCAGTTCTTCGCCCTCATTGTTCACAAATTTTTGCACAACAGCCTGCGGTTCAGGTGCTCCTTCAGATAAAGCCTTGATAGAATCTGCAATTATTTTCCGCAGTTCCTCTTCTGAAGCTTCACGGATATTGACGAGACCTCGTTCATCTGCGTCATAACCACGAATTCCTGCTACGTAGACAAATCCATTACCATTTGGGTGAAGGTGCTGAACGACGACAGTTTTTTCGTATAAGCTTTCTTCATAATGATAGTTGACCCGTTTCATTGACACGTCTTTACGTGTCAGTTCGGGAATTGTTTCGATAATTAGTTGTTTCTCTTCAAATGTCAACATGTATGTCCACTCTTTTCCACTCTGATTTCATTTTAGTATACCATTATTCTTCTTTCACGGATAATCCCAACACACGCGCAAAGCCAATTGCCTGTTCTTTTGACACAATGCAGCCAGCAATTTTCGGCAGTGTAACTTCAATCCGGTCATATGTACTGTCCGACAAGTCAACGCCGTTCAAGTTCGTTTCAGTAAAATTGATATTATCCAGCTTGCATAACTTAAATTGCACATTATTAAATGAGCTCTCGTAGATATCACCGTCCGTTAAATTACACTCGGCAAACTCTACTTCCTTCATGTTGGAAAAGCTGAAGTTAATATAGCGTCCGTCACATTCCTTAATTAGCGCATGTCCCACTTTCGCGTTCGCAAAATCCGCACCAGTCAATTTTGAATTAATGATTTCACATCTATGGAACATAGCACTTTGGAAATTAACGTTGGAAAAATCGCATGTGTCAAATACAACATCCACGAATTCGGCACCTACAAAATCAGCTCCGGCAAATGATACATCTTTAAATACAACGTCATCGAAGGTTAATCGCTCGCCTTCCGCCCCCGTCATGAAGCCGCCGTCAATTCGTACTTTTTGAACGTATCCTTCATTGTCCAATACCTCTTCAACCCTCATCACCCTATGCTCAACTGACAATTTCGGTTTCTGTCGTTTGTTTACCTTCTTCTTCGTCACTTCGAGGCCCCCCTTATTTACGTGTCTTCCATTCCGTTATAATAATAAACAAAACAATGACCGCAATCGCGAGAACATAAAACCAGTTCGGAACACTGCTAAATCCACCAAACATCTTTCTCGCCCCTTTCCATCTCTATTAAACCCTCTTAACGCCTGAAATAACGGTAAAGTCGATTGTGATATTCTGTATATCCATCGCTAATGCTTCTTCAATTTTCTCCTCACTAGCACCCCACGTGAGTGGCGTCATTCGAATAAGCGGTGCAAGAAGCCCGGGCGATAATGGAAATACATACGTAATCCGTTCCGTCGTGACAGCATCGTAGTGTTGTGCAAAGCGTGCGACGTGATCCGTATCGTCTATTCGTTCTTCATCGTCATAAAAGATAGCTCGTAACTCCTTTAGATAACCACTTTCCGGAACTGCTTTCACAAACAATCCGTCCGGTTTCAGAAGACGCGTAAACTCTGCGTAATTTGCAGGCGATAAAATATTTAAAATAACGTCGAATTGGCTTTCCTGAAATGGGCAGTTCGCAAGGTCCGCGACACTCCAAATGGAACCTGGATACTCTTTCGCTGCCGCAGTGATTCCCTCTTTCGCGAGATCTATGCCAACTCCAGTTGTTTTGCCAGGCAGTTGTGAAAGAATTGCCGACAAGTGCGTGCCTTCCCCACAACCCGCATCCAGGATGAAAGCCTGCTCTCGCCCTTCTATATGCACATGGACTTTATGAGTCATAAACTCAAGAACTTGATTGAAAAACCCGCTGCTCATTACCGTTTTTCGTGCTTCAAACAGCGATTTATCATACTTTGTCACATGTGCTTGCGGAGCCAAGTTAACATAGCCATTTTTCGATAAATCGAATGAGTGATTATCTGTGCAAACGAGCCGTGACTTGTCCTCCATAACCATTTCAGACGCGCAAATTGGGCATCTGAATAAATGTGAATTACTTTCCATCACTTGTGCATTGAACATTTTTTTCGATATAGTCATACATTGAAAACCCCGATCATCTGTTGTTCTATTAGTATACAGCTTTTCGATGAGTACTGGAAATGGAGTGAATCCTGTTTATCACAGTCACACAAAATAGCTTCGTACTGTATTCAACTAGCTCTAGGGGGTTACAATAGTAAGTAGGAGGCGATTCCATGAAACGATTATTTCTTTTCATCCTTTTCATTACTGCAATTTATATCACAAAACCATACTGGGAAAAACCAGTCTCACAATATGTCGATATCTCATTTCTGGAACCCATCGATGAAAAAGTCGATGCCCTTTTGAAGACAGATTCGCTGAATACAGTGATTCACTACATTAGTGAAATCACGGATAAAGCTGTGTTTTACCTGGTTTCCAAAACTTCTGAAGTAGAAGAATCTATCCCGATCGCAGAAAAACCGGTGTTGGAAAAACCCGAGAAAACACAGATTTCCATTCACAACATCGAACTCGGGAGTCCAGAAGAAAAAGTGACAGCTGAGCTTGGAGAACCAATGAGTAATTCTATGAACGAATACGGTACCGAATGGTTCACCTATCACGACCACTATCAAAACTTTGTCATGGTTTCATTCGATGAAAAACGAACTGTGAATGCCATTTACACAAATGACGATCTTATTTCATCAACCGCTGGCATCAAATACGGTTCTCTAAAATCTACAGTGCGCGAAACATTTGGCGAACCGATTACAGAAATCCGAAAAGGTTTGAACATTTTCATGCTCCAAGAAAGTGAAGGTTTCGACGTCTTTAAATCAGGCGACACCTATACTTATGTTTTTTATGATTTGCATCAAAATGATCAAGTAACGGCCATCCAGCTTATTAACGATTCATTGGAAAAGAAAAAAACCGGCATCTATGCCGGCGGTGATACACAATTACGTAACGGATTTGAACAACAACTTTTCGACTTAACGAATGCTGCACGCGTTCGTCACGGACTTTCCATTCTTAAATGGGAGTCAAACGTAGCAGTGACAGCACGCAAACACAGTGCAGACATGGCAGACAATGATTATTTCAGCCATGAAAACAAACAAGGAAAGTCCCCGTTCGACCGGATGAAAGATGACGGTGTCAGTTTTCGGGGAGCAGGTGAAAACCTGGCGTATGGCCAATCAAGTAGCATTTTTGCACATGAAGGGCTTATGAATTCCGAGGGGCATCGCGAGAATATTTTGCTAGATACTTACAGCCACCTCGGTACGGGCGTTTCGTTCAATGAAAAATTGCAACCTTATTATACGGAGAACTTTTTGTTAAAATAGGCTGCGGTGAGCTGACTGTGTGATCTGTTGGGCATCAGATATGATCAGTCAGACAGCTTATATGATTGTGCGGAATCCGCTTATGATCGGTTAGACGGCTTATATGATCGGGAGGAATCCGCTTATGATTGGTTAGACGGCTTATATGATCGGGAGGAATCCTCTTATGATTGGTCAGACAGCTTATATGATCTGTCAGACTCCGCTTATATCCGTTTAAGAACCACTTTTTACAACCGCACAGGCAATACGATCACCTGAATCACCCGCTGGATCCGTTTTGTAGTCATCTACTTTTTCGTGAATAACAATCGAACTGCCGTCAGCATCGAGAAGGGAGTTTTCTACGCCTAGCTTTAACGTGACTAAGGCAGTTGTCACTTCGGCACTGACTTTACCTTCAGCATCAACTTCGAGGTTCGGTAAGTCACCTAAATGAAACCCTTTTGGATTATCAAATCCGTGTTCTTTATGCCCTGGATTGAAATGAGCTCCTGTAGATTTAAAATCTGGTGCTGTACACACAGCCTTTTCATGAATATGAATACCATGTTTGCCAGGCGTCAACCCTTCTGCCTCAATGTTGATCGTTACACCGTCTATTCCATCAACAAGTTTGACTTCACCAATTTTATCCCCTTTGGTGTTCAAAATCGGCGACGTCACCGATTGGACACTTTCCCCAGCGACCGGTAATTTTTCAACATTCTTTCCACAACCACCGGCAATTAAAAGCGCTGACAACATGATGGACAATACAATTTTTTGTTTCAATATAATTCCTCCTCATTATTTCTTCAATAAGGAGGATGGCTCTAATTCAGTTTAATATGTATAAAACGTAGAATTATTTTCCTATCTTTTCTTTTCATCTATAACAGGTTAAAACAGGATAAAAACCCCTCACCAGGAAACTCTTTCAAAACCCGAAAAAATAATCAATAAAACCCGCTGTCAACTCCACTTTCATGGAATTAACAACGGGTTTTTCTATTTATGCAAGTACCAACTTTTCAAGATCCATTGGTGCAATATATGTACCATCTTTATAGACGCGCATATTACCCCCAGAAATTTCGTCGATCAGTAGGATGTTACCTGTTTCGCTATCGCGTCCAAACTCAAGTTTAATATCATACAAGTCAAGACCTTTTGCTGCAAGTTCAGCTTTAACTACACCTGAAATTTCTTTCGTCAATGCTTCAAGTGTAACGTATTCATCTGTCGTCAATAGACCGAGTTGCGCAAGTCCATCCTTGTTAATCGGCGGATCTAGGCGGTCATCATCTTTAAGCGTGACTTCTACGAAAGCGTCCAAAGGTTGTCCTTCTTCGCAATAAGCGCCGTATCTGCGCAAGAAACTTCCGACTGCACGGTATCTGCAAATCACTTCAAGTCCTTTGCCAAACACTTTTGCTGATCGTACCGTCATCGTTACTTCATCAATATTAGCATCTACATAATGAGTCGGAATGTCTTTATCCGCCATCTTTTCAAAGAAGTATTTCGTCATCCGAAGTCCGGATTGCCCTGCACCTTCAATCGTTAAGCCGACTGTGTTCGCGCCAGGATCGAAAACCCCGTCTTCTCCAGTTACATCATCTTTAAATTTCAGTAGTACATTGCTGCCGTCCAACTTGTAAACATCTTTCGTCTTCCCTTTATATATGAGTTCCATGTGTCTGTTCCCTTCTATAGTAGGATGAACGTACACCTTAGTATAATTGAGAATCGTCATAAGAAAAAGAGTTTTTCTTAAATATCGAAAAATGTTCTTCCTGACACGACAAAAACTTTACGATAGCGGACAAATTATACATCAGATGGAAAACTGAGCGACAGTATGTAAAATTTTTCTCACTTATAAAACCTATTAGCCCATTTTATTAATTTCCCACTCGTCTAGTTGCATACACTTGTTGTATACTTATTTTAGTAAATCTATGCACATTCGAAAGTGAGTGGAACTTCATGGGCCGTAAATGGAATAATATTAAAGAGAAGAAAGCGTCAAGAGATGCGGATACGAGTCGTATTTACGCGAAATTCGGACGTGAAATTTATGTCGTGGCCAAACAAGGCGAGCCTGATCCTGAATTGAATCAGGCACTAAAATTTGTTGTAGAACGCGCAAAAACATATAGTGTACCGAAAGCGATTATTGACCGCGCGATTGAAAAAGCAAAAGGCGGCTCAGAAGAAAACTTTACCGAGCTTCGCTATGAAGGATTTGGACCAAATGGCTCGATGGTTATTGTCGATACACTGACAAATAACGTCAATCGTACTGCATCAGAAGTACGTGCTGCATTCGGCAAAAATGGCGGTAATATGGGCGTCAGCGGTTCCGTTTCTTATATGTTCGACGCTACTGCAGTTATCGGAATTGAAGGCATGACTGCCGACGACGTACTTGAACTGTTAATGGATGCGGACGTCGAAGTACGTGATATTCTAGATGAAGAAGAATCGGTCATCATCTATGCAGAACCTGACCAGTTCCATGCCGTTCAAGAAGTTTTAAAGAGTGCCGGCATTACAAAATTCACCGTTGCTGAAATAACGATGCTTGCACAAAATGACTTGACCCTTTCTCCAGAAGCACTTGTACAATTCGAGAAAATGATTGATGTACTAGATGATTTAGAAGATGTTCAACAAGTGCATCATAACGTCCACTTAGAAGACTAAGTGCAGCTGTTCACTCTTTCATTCATTTCAATGACATGCTACTAGTAGATTAACAACTTCATACCATATTCGACCATTAGGGGAATCCTTTAAAAGGACTGAGTAACGAGTTCCACTCCGCTACCCTTATTCCTTAAACAGGTTGTACCTGAGTAGGGAAGTAGCGTGTCTTCCTATCAATGCATTCTAACACCATCATCAGACCACTTTCCACACCCGGAAAGTGGTCTTTTTGTATCAAGAAAAGCGTAAGGCGCCGCATAGACCCGAAAAGCGCTGGAGGAAGGCAGCCTAAGTTCGCGACGTCCTGTCGCAACAGCTGCATGACCCACTTCGTGTGGGCCTAGGAGCTGGCGCCTGAAGCTAGACATCAAGAAAAGCGTAAGGCGCCGCCCAGCTCCGACAGGCATAAGACGGTTTACGAAGAGGGCGCTCTTCTGCCCTCACAGTAAAACGACTTATGACCCGAGGAGTTGGCGCCTGAAGCCTAGACATCAAGAAAAGCGTAAGAGCCTTGATAGACCCGACAAGCGCTGGAGGGCCTTAAGATAAAGGCGCACTTTGCCTTTAACTTAAGGACTGAAGCGACTCGAGGGACTAGGCGCTGAAGCTAGACATCAAGAAAAGCGCAAGGCGCCGCTCAGCTCCGAAAAGCATTGGTGGAAGGCAAGCCTAAGTTCGCGACGTCCTGTCGCAACAGCTGCATGACCCACTTCGTGTGGGCCTAGGAGTTTGCGCCTGAAGCTGGAGTTCCGATTAAAATGGCATTTGCGATGAAGCTGGCTATCGATGCAGGACGACTGGGCTAAGAAGTCGGGCTGAACGCCCGAGCGCGATTACGCGGTTGCAAGCAGCCCTACGGAAGGACTTGTAACCATTTGAGCAAAGATATTCTCGCCAGGAGCTTTTTGCTCTAATTGGCCTATATGGACAAAAACGAATACGCGTCACGATCGTCAACAACTATATACCAAGTAAGATATTGTGACAGCAAAAAAATGCTGCCGGGTTGCTTGGATGTTGCTTGACCTAAGTATCTACGGTTGGCAGTTAAGTCATCTTCGTCTTGGACAAAATATCACCATACAGTTAGAACCAAGAGAATCCGGACTAAAAGGATTCTCTTGGTTCTTTTTCATTCTGTAAAATATAAATTTCCACCCGAAGGAATTTCATTTAACGATTAAGGGTACCATTTCAATACCAGGTTCGTTACAATAAGAGGTCTATACATTATTTCATCTTCATTTCACCTAACAGGAGGTTGCTATGTTTTTCTTAGAAGCAAAACGTATTATTGTCGTCATCTTTGGTTCCTTGTTACTTGCAATCTCTCTTAATTTCTTTTTAATCAATGCAAATGTCTATGCAAGTGGATTTGCAGGCGCTGCGCAGCTTACATCTAGTGTATTTAATGATTTCTTAGGCATTGAAGTTAGTACCGGTATTCTATTGTTACTATTTAATATTCCGGTCTTTATATTAGGTTGGTACAAAGTAGGCAAAGGCTTTACCATTTATAGCATTGTTTCTGTTATTTTTGTTACGATTTTCTTAGAGCTCTTACCCGTCATATCTGTGTCAGACGATATTATTCTAAATGCAGTGTTTGGCGGTGTCATTGCGGGAGTGGGCGTTGGAATTTCAATGAAACTAGGGGCTTCTACTGGAGGAATGGATATTATCGCTATGGTCCTTTCACGCTTACAAGATAAGCCAATCGGGACATACTTTTTATTGCTGAATGGTGTGATAATCGTCTTGGCAGGCTTTCTAAATGAACCGGAAAATGCGTTGTATACGATGTTAGCTTTGTATGTAACAACAGTCGTAATTGACGCACTCCATACGCGTCACGAAAAAGTAACCGCCATGATTGTTACACAAAAGGCAGACGAATTGCAGCAAGCGATTCATCAAAAAATGGTACGCGGCATAACGATTCTACCCGCAAAAGGCGCGTATTCGAAAGAAGATAAACATATGCTTTATCTCGTAATCACTCGTTATGAATTATATGACTTAGAAAAGATAATTAGCGAAATAGATCCAAACGCATTTACGAATATTGTTCAAACTGCTGGTGTTTACGGATTCTTTAGACGTGAGGGCGATCAAGTTAAATAATTTCGCAATAGTGAATTGCAACTATTAAAAATGACTAGACATCAATTGATGTCTAGTCATTTTTAATAAATATCGAATTTACTTCGAACCGGCTTGCCAACTCATTCCCCAACCATACGCCTGGTCCATTTTGGCGTGTCCCGGAAAATAGTCGACAAGTCTTTTGACACTGAATGTCTCGTTTTGTACATTTTCAATCATTGCGATTGCACACATGATTTGTCCGTTGCGATGCTCATCAAGTTTAACGACAATATCTTCTCCACCGCCGTATGTCAACTTGACGATGCCGCCCGCTTCTGACCAATTAGCCGCGCCCTCATAAATGAATGCATACACAAGCACACGTTTAATATCCTTAATGCGCGAACCATTGATACGTAAATTTTCTCCGGCTGTGGAAGCCCCCGTACGATCGTCGTGATCAAGCTGAATATAAGGAAAATCTTTCAACGAGCCGAATGCGTTTCCAAGCGCTTGAACACAGCCCTTTTCTCCCGAATTCAATTCATACAGGCATCCAAGATCTAAATCGAAGTTTTTTTGTCCGCCACCAAACAACGAGGATAGGAATCCGCCACTTTTTACCGCTTTGGAACTTTGATTCCAGTTCAGGTTGACCAGAATCTCACCAACATCATTTCCTTTTTTGGATAAATTGATGGACTGTCCTTTTTTCTTCAGTTCGATCATGCCGGCTCCTCCATTCACCTACCGAAATTTTTCATGCTGTCCTGTAGCTGTGCAATCCGTTTCATGCCGTCTTCTCTTGTACGTTTGTTTTCATCTTCAATAGCTCTCGTTTCCTCGAGCCCTTTCACAATTGTGCTCCAACTTTCTTCAATCGTTTCAATTTTAATACTCGGGCCACCCGCTGTACGAGCGATTTCCACACTTTGTCTAGCGATATTCTGCGAGTTTTTTAATAGCATTTCATTGGTCCTCTTATCAAGTTCATCCATAGAATCCGCTACAAGTTTTTGACGTTTCGCAGCAACCGCTTGGATGATGCCGTTTTTAAATATTGGAATCGTCGTAATGAATGCCGAATTTATCTTCCCAATAAGTTTCGTGTTTCCGCGTTGCAGAACTCGGAGTTGAGGCGCTGTCTGCAATGCAACCATTCTCGCCATTTCTAGATCATACACCCGTTCTTCCAGTGACTGAATCGCGTTACTCATAGTATCCAGTTCCATCTGAGCTAATTGATCGCCGCCCGCTGATCTTTGTTCGAGACCTGGAACGAGCGCTCGCAACTCTTCCGCTTTAATCTGTCCGGCCACAACATATTTTTCAAGTGCCATGTAATAGTTATAGTTTTGGTCATACATTTCATCCATATTGTTTGTTGAACGAATCATTTCGTCCTTATACTTTGAAATCTCGATGTGTATTCCTTCAATTTCCTTGCCAAGTGTTTGGTATTTGCCAAACACTTTTTCAACTAACTTATCCCCACGTTTAAATATTTTTGCAAATAAACCTTTTGGTTCATCAAAGTCGTTTTTATCGAATTTATCCATCGTCTTCCCAAGTTGTTTCAACATCACGCCTGAATCAGTTACACTCGAAGAACGCATGGAAGCCAATATGCGATCAGCAAAAGTGGAAATTTCAACGGCTGGTTCTTTCCCGAATTCTAATAATCCAGTCTGATTTCTTGTATCGATTGAACGGACTAAGTTTTGGACCTCTGGATCCTGTCGTAACTGTAAGCGTAGTGCTTCCGCTTTATTTTCCGTCAGTACTTCCACTTCATAATTCTTTGTTTCTTCCATGACAATCAATCCCTTCCGTTAAAAAGTCGATTTAAAAAACCGCTTACAATTGATGCATCCTTTTTGTTCTCTTGAAAGGATAGTTCGAACACCATATCTTCCAACATATGATGATCAAAATACTCTTTCCCTATAAAGTGCTCTAAATCATTGTGACCGGGTGGATTGTATAAGATAATATCAAGTCCAATTTCATTCAACAGTAACAGCAATGCTGCATCTGCCCTTGACAAAATACCATTGATTTCATTGTTATATAAGATGACTTTCGGAATTTCCTGTGCATAATCGAACGTCTGCAAAAGATTGATCAATTCTTCCGGAATGGAAGTTGCCTGAGTGAACAGGTAGAGAGAAAGTTGTTCCGGCGTTTCACCCGGTAGTGCTTTCATTTTTGGATTGGCGCAAATCCGTGAAATAGCCGCCGCAAGCCCTTTTTGAGCACCATCATGTAGTTGCCCATACTGCCACCAGTTTCCCTGCATCATTTTTTCAGGCACCAAACGACCGTCTTTGCCAAGTGCATGCTGATAATGATATTGGTTGTTTGCCTTAATCTCCTGTACGAATGGGAAATTTTTCACTGTTAGACAATTCGGTTGGCTAGTAAGCCTATGCATTTTTTCCCAATACTCTTTTCGGTTTACTGAAACTCCGGAAACTTTCGCGAAAAGTGCTGGAATCCTCACTTCATCCCCACTTGCAGAGAAGTTGGGCCGTATAAAGGCCCTTTCTTTCGCCAATAGGAAAATCTCATCATATGTCGTTTTTAATGTAACTGATATGGGAAAATGATTGCGGAACTGCCATGGCTTATAATAGGCGGAACCTTCGTGGTGAAGCACATGATCGATTTCTTTCGAAGCACGATATGCGACTGTCCCTTGCCGTTTCGGTTTTTCTTGCGGGAAGGGTTGGATCTTCATCGTGGTCGGATATTCTGCCAATACGGACCATTTGTTTTCGGGATCAATTTCTTTAAAATCGTCTTTCCCTTCCGGATGAAGAATGACAACATCCATTCCCAGCAAGATAACGTAGAACAGAAAGTACATCTGACTTTTGTTCATATCACCATACCAGATGATGTGTGGAATATCCTTTTCAATAGGTGTTCCTTTCACCCACGGATCGATATGATTCCACGTCCATTTAATAATATCCACAAAAACACGCCGAAATTCCGGATGGTGAAATGCACCGGCATGATTTTCCTTGAATCGTTCAAACACATCAATGAGTGCTGACCGGATTAACCTATTGAAATCATGATCTTCGCTATATTTCGGAAGTAGTTGCGCACCTTCTAAAAAGGCAACAAACCGATTAATCGACAAATTAGGTTTTTCCTGAATAAGATCATAAATACGTTGGATTGATTGAAAGCGGTCCGGCGGCATCGTCTTATCAAGTGTTTCAGATAACACATGAACACCGGGTGCCTGGCTCGCTGTGTAAAGTTCAATCATATATTCTGTTTCATCGAAACCCGCTCCGACAATACGCGCAGCTATGTGATTGTATTGTGTAGTGTCTTGTTCCAATCGATAATCAGGACGGGCGGAAATCGGCCTACTCAGTTCGATCATCCAATTAGAATATTCAACCTTATTAACTATCAGTTTCCTAATCACCTTAACTCCCCCCAATCACCTATTTTATGTACAAATGGAAGGGGCTTAGTCCGATCTGTCAACGGATTCCAGGGATTAATTGGAGCCGCTTCGAAAGAATTGTTTCAATGATTTCCTCCGATGCCAAAATTCCTGTTTTTTGTGTCAGTCCCAGATGACCAAAATTAACCGCCGCTTCCCCGTGCCGTGGTATCAAACCGAACTCTGCCTGTTGAATCAAGCAGACGTCAAGATTGGAATCGCCCGCCGTATAGACCGTCTTCTTTCCCTCTTTTTTCGAGACATAGTCAACCGCATCCCATTTATTAATGAACGATGGAATGAAGTAAACCTTTCTGCCCTGAACTGAAAAGACCCAACCAATCTCAGCTGCCAACCGTGTATAATCCTTGAATCGTTCAGGAGAAAGCGGAGGTTTTATAATTAAGTAAACAAAAAACTCATCTACTACTCGAATCGATTCTAACTGTGATGCACCTGCAATTTCTTCTATTCTACGCTTCACATCTTTTACTGAAGCTACACTTCTATTTATTTTAGTACGGATATAGTCCTGCCAGTGCATATCTACTTTTCCATTCTTGTGCACAACGCCGCCATTAGAAGTAATTACATATGTAGGACGAATTTCTTCACGAAAAAGTGAGATACGATTGTATTGTTCAACAGTCCTTGTCGTTACAGGAACAAACATCATCTCATTAGATAGATCACGTAATAGTGCAATTGCTTTTTCCGTCATGAATGAAATTTCTCTTCCGTTAAATACTTCGACATTACGGATAGATACATTCAAAGTCTCTTCGGCAAGGCGCCGATGAGAATAAACAAGTGTTCCGTCTAAATCACTTGCAAACATCATAATTTTTTCTCCAACGGTTTGATAAGTCCACAACAAGTATAAGTCATCTGTTCAAAAACCTCCACAGGGACATCCCTTTCTCTTGCTAATTGAAAAATGTGTTTAAGTCGAGTGTCATTCAAATCCTTGACTAATATTTTCCATGGTAGCCGACGTAATAAAACTCGCGTCGTCTCTCCAACACCCGGTTTGATGAGATTCACATTTTCAATTCCGTAGTGCTCCTGAATCAATGCGATTGTTTGCATTCCCCTCCAAGTCGGGGTCATATCTGTTTTCTCTAAAGCTGCTTTCGACTCTTTAATTAACAACGCTATTGCTTCAAATTCTGCAGTAATAACATCAATATGATAATTCGATACATCTTTATCTCTAAGTTCCGAATAGACCTTCGCTCCGTGGAAATCCGTCTCCCCGATCCAGCGGCTGTTCAGAACTGTACGACTGATTAGGCCTGATACCGTAGAATTTAAACATGCACTCGGAATAAGATAGTCTTCCCGCGTCCCGTATAAAGAGGAACAGTGACCCGGATCAGCCAAGACAACAAGTTCATCGTCAAGCATGATTCCATGTTTTTCTTTGAATGCTTCCACTGACCGTGTCAGCTCTTTAGAAATCGCACCTTTACCAGTCCAACCGTCTACAAAGACGATATGCTTATCCGGATGTTGACTTGTAATATATAGCAACGCATTTTCATCAATACCACGTCCTCGCATGATTGATATGCTGTAATGGGGTAAATCCACTCCATATACTACTTTAATGTAACGCTTCATCAAGATACCGATCGGCGTCCCGCCTCTCGCAAGGGAAACAAGAACAAGTTCTTTCCCTTTCTTCTCAATGAGGAGTTCCGAAACTGTACCGACCCCAGTAGCCACTTTTCGCTTCGAAGTATGAAGCGTCTCGTAAAACAAATTTAAATAGGCTTCGGTCGGCTCATATTCAACCGGTAGCATTTCCGAATAATGGACTCCACTTTGAATAGCCTCTTCCCGTTCATCCAAACTTCTCTCGAGATTCACATTCGAAAGATCTTTCAATAGAAAAACAACATCTTCAGAAGAATAACTCCCTGTCAGTATCTGCATCTTTTGTTCCATCTTCTAATCACACCTTTCAAGTGAAGTCCACAATATGAATTGCAGGTAATCCCTTGAACTGGCGTAATAGCGGTTCAAGCCTCTTCTCATCCATTGGACGTTCAAAGAACAAGAAAACCTCATCGTATTTCATGTTGGATACATTATATGCATAATTCATAGTTGCTGGATCTTCAGGACTTTCAAAAGCCAATCGGTTTTTTATGGGGTACCCTTCCCGGTCTATCGGGAATATCGGACTTCTCGTTGTTGAATGATAAGATACGCCCTCCCCCATGTAAACAGCAGTTTTCATAGGAATATGCATGAATTCACCCGTACCAAGACATAACGTCCTTTTTCCTGTTCGATGCTTCCTCAAATATTCTCCTGCACTCTGACAATATGCCTCAACATCTTGTTTGTTATCCGATGAAATGCCAAATCGTCCAGTCAGAGCCGAATAATATGAACCGCCTTTAAATCCAAAGGAATCAATTGATGAATATTTATAGTGAGGGAGAGGGACTGGCAGCGACTGCAGACTGATTCTCTCAAAATCAGGAACTCCAACAACCGATTCACCAACAACATTGGTACTTTCAGTTAGACCAGGTGTTCCTTCGACTTGAATCGTTCCCGTCAATAAAGCATAAGTCGTGATGCAAACATCATGCGATTTCTCAAATTCCTTCAATCGCTGCTGATCTTCTTCACTCCGCCAGTCCAGAAGGGATAAAATTGAGTATTCTTTACGCGGAAAACGCTTCTGAATAGAAGCAATGATATTCAAGGCTGTATTTCCTGTGGTAATTTCATCGTCCACGAGACAAATCGGTTTATCATTATTTAAATACTGCTCAGGGGCATAGCAACGCTGATCTGTAGCGTGGGAATGTTCTTCTTCAAAGTAGAGCGTCACCTCTTGATCCGCAAGTATTTCTCTTGTCGAATGAATATAGGTGGCGTCCGAAAAACAGTCAAAAACACCATGACCGAGAGCCGTCGCAGTTTCCGCAAAACCTATGAAAACAACCGGCTCATCAAGTTGACAGCTTAGATTTTTCACAACCGAATAGGCAGCTTGCAAGTTCTTAGTTGAGCCATCCTTAATCGCTTCGATTAGTAGTTCTTTTCCAGGCATTTGTTTAGCTGTTTTTCCTTCATAATAAATCGAAGCCAACAGCGTCGATGCAATCATCGGTGCTTGAGGAGGTAGTGGGATATGCTTCCCAAGCACTTTACTGACAAACAAAAAAGATCGTTTTTTGTTAATCCGCGCAGCCATCTCATATAAAGATTCCGCTGGGAGTCCGTATGGATTTTGTTTGATTTGTACATGTACTTTCATAGACTCGCAAACTTCATGCGTATACTTACTCGGATAATAAATCGATGAATGTGATATTTTCATTGTACACCCCGTATATATCAGACTTGATTAACACTTTTTGAGCCCAGTATAAATGGGGCTTAATCTCATTCATTTTGTTCATAAATTCACTTTTGAATACACCTTTTTCACCAGTAGCTTGCTGGAATATACTAAGCGCATCCACATATTCTTCCTTCGTAACAACATGCAAGGCTTGGATAGGCAAAAGATGGGACGGGTGAATGATTGTTTTCCCGACTAATCCGTTCGCTCTGTCCAACAACGTTTCCTGTATTAACCCATCAAAATCTTTTCGAATCAATTCTTTTCTAAGAAGAAGACCCTCCGAACCTAAATGCTCTTGAAACGGTGTCTCACGCAACTGCGGTTTTAAAATACGTCCATTTGACGAGAAATGTTCCCAGACCGGGCCTGAAACGACAAAGCCATCATGTTGTCTGGCGAATATATTGACGACATCCGTGATTAGCTCATTAACAATAGAAATCTCATAAACAGTCGTCTCACTATCCCTCCTTAACCCATAAAGCCCACATAAATCGGTGGCCCCGATACGGATATTCAGGATGAAATCAGCATAACGATCGACTATCTCCTTCAAACTAAGCAACTCGTTCAATCGACGCTCCTTGTAAAGGACATTCGGCGATTCAAGAATCGGCATACCATATAGAACCGTATTCGCTTGCACATTCAACAGTTTCAGACCAGATAAGTAGTCTTCCGCATTATCCGATGAAAATTTAGGAAATACAAAGCCAACAAGGTTCTTCAGCGAATCACCGAGCCGCTCCCCTATGACCACCATCTGTTTCGCACTTCTCACCCGGACAAAAATGAGCGGAGTCGTTTCTTCTGTAAGTCGACCGTCCTGAATTGCTGCGCTGATTTGTTGCATATGAATAATCAGCTTGTTTTCTGCCTGTTCAACTTCATGATCCCCTATTGCATCTTCCAGACAGATGGCTACTGTAACAAGCTCCTTAAATTTGTTCGTAATAATGAGATCGGCTATATCCTCCCTCGTTGCTGGCATATACAATAAAGCACCCAGACTGTATGACAGCCGTTGTTTATTGGTATGCTTCGTAACCGTCACCGGCTTCCTATAAAATAAATCTTCTATTCCTATAGCTGCTAAGTCGTTAAAATACTTCAATCTGGGCACCAACCTTATTTATTGATCAATTTAGGGTAAAAGAAAAAAGAAGGGGCTAGCCTTCTTTTTTTCTTTGTATTAAGCCATTTTCTTTTTGTTCATGTTATGAACTACAAATGTAGCAAGGAATGTAATGATTATGATGCCAAAGAATGCATAGTGGGAGACATGGAAACCAACAACGCTCAATCCCATCTTAATTGCTATTAACATGATTAGCACATATGCTGTCGTTTCAAGTTCTGGCACTTTGTCGATTAACTTCAAAAATACGCCGGCTATTCCACGCATCATCAAGATACCGAACATTCCTCCAAGAAGAAGTACCCAGATTTCTTCACTGACACCGAAAGCAGCAAGGACACTATCTACTGAAAAGGCGATATCCATAATCTCAACAGCAACGATTGTTCCCCAGAATGTACCGAAAAGACGGATTAGAATACCGCTTGTGTTCATTCCCTTGATTTCATCGTCATCACCCGACTTTTTCGACTTATCGATAAAGTATTTAATCGATAACCACGCGAGGTAAGCTGCACCTAATACCTTGACCCACCACAATTTGATGAGGAAAACACCAATCCCAATTGCGATGAAGCGGAAGATATAAGCCCCAAGAAGTCCGTAAAATAAAGCTTTTTTACGTTGTTTTTCAGGTAAATGTTTAACCATGACGGCCAAAACAAGAGCATTATCTGCTGATAACAGTCCCTCAAGTATGACAAGCGTACCGATTAAACCCCAACTGACAGGGTCAGTTAATACTTGCACCCACATATCCCAATCGAAAAACGCGGCATATGTATCAATCATTCCATTAATTATATCCATTAGTTCCTCCTGATAATAAAACAATAAAAGACTTCAGCCTTTTATCAGCCCATAATTTCATACTTCTAACCCGTAATTCTGGCAAAGCGCTCCCAGACCTCCTGAGAATCCGCTACCGATTGCATTGAATTTCCAGTCTTTACCGTGTCTATAAAGTTCACAAAAGACAACAGCTGTTTCAATCGAGAAATCTTCTCCCAAATCGAAACGAAGTACTTCTTCTCCAGTCGCTTCATCCGATAGTCGGACAAAAGCATTTGACACCTGACCAAAGTTCTGACTTCGCGCATCTGCATCATGGATCGTAACCGTAATACCAATGCGGTCAACATAAGCGGGAATTTTAGAAAAGTCGACGATAACCTGCTCGTCATCCCCGTCTCCATCTCCCGTTCGGTTATCACCCGTATGTAGAAGGGCGCCACTTGGATGTTTAAGATTATTATAGAAAATAAAGTCATGGTCATTCTGGCAACGATTGTTTGCATCGACTAGAAATGCTGATGCATCGAGGTCAAACTCCTGACCTCCAGAATATTTATTCGTATCCCAGCCGAGTCCGATAACGCCTTTTACAAGACCCGGGTTTGTCTTCGTCAAATCAATTTTTTGCCCTTTTGATAAAGTAATCGCCATCTGAATCACTCCCGTATCATGATTAGAACGTAGAACTTCCATTACTATATATATTGAATAGGTGGATGGATGATTCCATTCAATACAGCTTTGGCGCCTAGGGGATGCCTCTCGCCCTAAGTCTGACTTGCTTCGCTGCCAAACTTAGGGCTTCGGCTACCCCTGTAAGGCACCTACGCTGGATTCAGACTAAGTAAGCAGTCGACACCGGATCAGTTAATTAAGCCTGTAGTCCATAATCTTTTACAAGTGAACCAAGGCCACCTTGATAACCGCTACCAATCGCATTGAACTTCCACTCGCTACCATGTCTATACAATTCGCCTACGACAACAGCCGTTTCAATAGAGAAATCTTCGCCTAGATCATAGCGGATTAACTCTTCGCCGTTTGCATCGTTAACGATTCTTACATAGCTATTCGAAACTTGACCAAAGTTCTGGCTACGTTGATCTGCGTCATGAATTGTAATCGCGAATGCAATTCTTTCAACAGTGGTAGGTACAGTAGAAAGAGAAACTTTGACTTGCTCATCATCTCCATCACCTTCACCAGTCAAGTTATCACCAGCATGAACAACAGAACCATTTCCACCTTCAAGGTTATTGAAGAAAACGAAATCTTTTTCGTTGTCACATACACCCGCTGCATTTAATAAAAATATAGACGAATCTAGATCGAAATCTTTTCCGCCGTCGTATTTATTTGTATCCCATCCAACACCAACCGTAATGTTCGTTAATCCCGGGTTACTTTTAGTCAAATCTACTTTTTGTCCTTTACTCAATGAAATAGCCATTTATGTCATCCTCTTTTCTATTTTTTATAGTTTATGAATACCTTTTAACCATATCTCCAAGACCTGCATCTGATGAGCCTGATCCGACCGCACCAAATTTCCATTCACTGCCGTGGCGATAAATTTCTCCTACCGTTAAGCTCGTAGAACCTGCATAATTCTCTGACAGGTTGAATTTCATTAATTCCTCATTGTTCGCTGAATTCATGACGCGAATAAACGCATTTTCCACTTGACCGAAATCTTGCTTACGTTTTACACAATCGTAAATATTAACAACAAACACAAGTTTATTAACGTTAGCGGGTACCTTCTTCAAGTCAACGATCACTTGCTCATCATCACCGTCGCCGGCTCCTGTAGTATTGTCGCCCGCATGCGTAACGCTACCACATTTACTTTTCAAGTTACCAAAGTAAACCAAGTCGTCTTTACCCAAAAACTTATCATCTTGTAGCATGATAACGGAAGCGTCGATATCCATATTAGAACCACCGCTAGCTCCACCACCAAATAGTCCGCCGAGCAATCCACCAGCTTTTTTCTGAATTGGATCCCAACCGAGCCCTACAGTAATCTTCTCAAGACCTGGGTGACTCTTTGTTAAATCGATTTTTTGACCCTTTTGTAAAATAATCGCCAAACCAATCACTCCTTTACATTTTAATGGGATTCTTATCGCTCTGTAAAAAACACCTTCGATATATATTTTACTACATCTGTTACCGAACTACCAAAATGAAGATTACCTATTACCTTTTCTCCCCTGTAACACCATCGCCAAATTCGACTTACACGAATAATGTAGTTGTCACTGGACAACGACTAGTAAAACCTAAAAGACGACCTGACAAACCATCTAAATACCTCGGAATCCAACATACTTGTATTGACAGTAAAACTATATAACCTGATATTAAGTTGAAATGACCACTTTCCAGTTCATCACAATCATCTCTCCTTACTAGTACGTACTAACAGCCCAAATGGTTTCAAAAAAAGAAAATCCACATTACTTAGATTTCTTACCACTTCACTTTGCTTCACTACTCATTTCAAACACGTCAAAGACATTTTTCTTAAAGATGAGTGACATGACTTTTCCTTCTTTTTCGTAGAAGTGGATATTCCCTTTCCGCTCATCTTCAAGCTCGGTCCAACCCCACTTTGTTATTTCCTCCAAATAATGCGCCGGCGGTTCCCCTTGCTCCCCGCCAATATCGTTCAACTTGTACTTTGCCGATTTCGCAATGTCTGTCGTACACAATTCTGGCTTTAATTCGCTCGCGTTTTTCGGAACCGGGAAACCGTGATTGATAATCGCCATGCGATAGCCCTCTTCTGCGCTATACACATTCGAACAGCCCGCCATCATACTAACGATAAAAAACAGTATAATTATTCGTTTCATAACGTCATCTCCCTCACAGAAAGTTCACAATTCACTACTTCCAGATTACTAGAACTAGAGAACCTTGTCACGGGACGTATTTGTGACAAAGTAAGCGGAACGATTCCTGACGGTGCTAAATCATAAATCACTTTAATTGATCATGAAATAGCCATTGATAACCGAATCATATCCCTGCACTGAATGCCATTTTCAAAAATCCCCTCCTCGTAGTGGTCGACGAAAAAATCTTTTATTATTCCATCCATACGAAATCCGCGTTTCTGATAAAACGCCAATTGGCTAATGCTGGAATTTCCGGTTCCAACTTCAAGCGACTTGCAACCCAACTCCTTCGCGGTTTGGATCGCGTCACTGATTAGCTGCTTCCCAATTCCGTGACCATGCATCCGTTCATCTACAGCGATATTTATAATCTCCATCGTTTTATCGCCTAAATTGACAAGCACATAAACGCCGACGATTTCACCGTCTTCTTCGGCAACTCGGCATTCGCCATTAGCCATATACTGCTCTACCATTTCTCGCGATGGATCGGCAAGTAGCAAAAGGTCAAAAGGTGGAGCCTCATCTATTAGCAATTTCCTGATTTTCATCCAAACACCTGCTTCGCGCTTCATTGAGTATCTCTTCGTACGTTGTGTGCCATCCCTTATGATATCGCGCAACATCATCAGGTTGAATAAAGATTCGCCCAGACGATTCGTACCCCGCTGCAAATGGATGCAGTTTCGTAATATTCATTCGGTAAAAAACTTGAAAACCCACTATCGGATATGGACTTGAAGTATCCCACAACGGATTTTCACCATGATTCACTTCCATAGACCCAAGAAGCATGCAATCTCCTTCAACATACCCTTCTTCCATCGTCTCGCGTTTGAGGCATCCTTCCGCAGTTTCACCGATTTCGATATGCCCACCCGGAAAGTCCCATCCTCGGTCATTTAAATTCACCATCAACAATTCTCCTTGATAAACACAAAAACCGTGGACACTCGTAATCAATTCCCTTTCCGGCAGTAGATTACGTTTCCACGTTAACTTTAGCTTATGGCCGCCCCAATCCACGTATGTACTTGTCATATACGTTCTCCTTTTTCACTACTCTTCCCCCTTGAATACCCCTCAAACAGTCTCCCCCCATGTGGTTCCAGCACTTCATTCGTTAGGGCGATAATTCCATCTTTACGGCCAGTTTTATAAAACAAATCGAATGCTTGTACAAATGTCTGCGCAAAGTTCTTATCGAATTGATTTAGTGCACGCACAATCCATTTCGAAGATCCTATCCATTGAACATTTGTCCGCAATACGAATTCATGTATCACATAGGCAAGCGTATTCGCTATGAAAAGTTCTTCTGCACGTTTTGTAGAGCCAATCAGATCATCTAACGCATCCGTCACCATATACCGTTTCATTTCTATCGTTTCTATTGACCATACTTCGGGGCCTTTTTTCAATAGCTCATTAGCTTCTTCCTTTATTAAAGAAAGAACCCCAGAATCGGATAATATGAACCCTTCGGAAACCATTCGCGGCAATGAAGGTTGAGCCCCTTCACAGTCTTCCTTAAAAAACGCCTTGTAAGATGTAAAGTTGTGAACGAACACTTCGATTGGCCATCCATACTCAATAAGCGACTCACGATACGCCGAATCTACCTTTTCATCAAAAACAACGACATCCAAATCTGATGTTGCTGTTGCTTCTCCCCTAACAACACTTCCTGCAAGCAATGCAGCCTGGCAGTCTGGAAATTTTTCAGTTATAAACCTTTTCGCGGCTTCGACGGGCAGTAATCTGCTGCTGTTCATACACTCACCACTCTCCTGAAAATTTCAAGGTCTATATAAGGAATACACTTTTTCTGCAATCTCTATCGGATAGACATTTAGCGATAACAGATGTTCTAATTCAATCCACATCGGCTTATAAGTACCCCTATTTCTAAAATCCCCACTAAACTCTTCGCCTCCCCCCGTTCCAAATGTCCCCTCAATAACTTCAGCAATGAAAAAATACTGTATTCCAGTATGTTTAACAATTCCAAGACGTTCTTTAATGCTAATATGAACGCCTAATTCTTCTAATGTCTCTCTTATTGTGGCTTCCTCTGGACTTTCCTCATTTTCAATTCCACCGCCCGGAAAAACATAATACTGATTTCCATCTCTAACTCTTTTAATCAAAGCGACTTTGTTATTTTCGATAATAACTGAAGAACCCCGATTCCTCATACATCCACAACTGTTTTAGAAACATGTTCAATCAACCAACTATCTCTGTACTCTCCTTCATGCAACTCATTTTTCGGGAGCAATTTCACCTTTTTAAATCCACATTTTTCATAACAACGAATGGCTCGCTCGTTCCACGTTTGTGGGTCCATTACAATCCGATTGGCATCTTTCTCTTCTATTAGATGTTTCACAACGGCACGGACAAGCTCTGTACCGATGCCTTTATTCCAATAAGTTGATTCACCGATGAACTGATCCATCCCGTAGATTATTTCTGCTGAATCACCATAGCCATAAGTCCGTCTTTCATCCTCATCGACTTCATAAAACTGAATATATCCGATTGATACTTCATCAAATTCAATTATGCAGCGTGTAGAACCGGATTCTTCTCCGAAAAAAACTTCCTCCACTTTCTCCACATCAAAAGGATTGTCTCGCCCTTCGTAATACTGAAGAATTTCCGGATCTGAAAGCCATTTAGCAAGGTGATGTTTATCGTTAATTTCTAATTCACGGATGAGCATTTCCCCAGTTTGAAACAACACTTTGTTCACCCCTTAACGTAAAATTACTTACTGATCAAACCCAAAATCAATTTAAATTTGTTGCGCTCCTTTTTCATCCTTTTAAAACCTTGTCTTACATCCAATATGAAAACGGTTTTACATATCCAAACTCTCATATATAATGAATGAATTTTCAGCGGCCCGATGATTCCCTTTTCTTCAGATTCAGTGCCATTCTCATCTTCTGTTTCCGTTCTCAACAGCCATGTGTTTCCGAAGCCTATCTCAATGAATTTCATCGATTTCGATCTCTCGCTGAAGTAAAATCTTATCAATGAAATTCTTTTTCCCATCTGTATATGTACGTTCATCAGTAGGAAACGCTTCCGCCAATTCTTTCTTCAGTTCTTCATACTGTTTTGCAACTTCAGGATGTTCATTTAAATAATCGCGGAAAAACGTATGCTTTTGCCACCAGTCTCCACCATATTCCACAACATGAAGGACATGTGTCTTCGTTAATGCCTCCAAATTCGAGAATTTAGCAAACACTTCTTTCCCCTCGATCTTGACCCGTCCCAAGTGATAATAGGTCGCCTCTTTCAGCTTGTGCTTATCAAATTTCTGCACTTCTTCCATCGACTTAACGCCAACAAGTATATCTAGAAGTGGCTTGGCCGCGATTCCGTCAATCGCAGTGCTGCCGATATGTTGAATGTCTACTACATGCTCGCCTATTATCGCGTTCAATTGATCCTTTTCCACTTTGAAAAGTGCTTTCCAGTTATTCGAGTGCTCCACTAATGTCACTACGTTTTTATTTAAACCTAACATTTCAACCTCCCTCAAAACTTCTCTTGCAACATCAACCCTACATCTCTTTGTATCTTTTTCACTACACCATCCACACCTAAGTCATCCGTCTTAATAAACGTTTCAAAACACCTATCTTCATAAGCAGCTAAACACTTTTCTATCTGAATAAAACACCAATTCCCTGCCGTTTCTCCTCGTTGCAAAAGTCTGTTATGAATTATTTCTTCCTTTGCAGTTAAACAAAAATGAAACGTATCTTCATCAATCTTTTTCAAACCGCTAAAAATATAGTGGAAATAGTCCTTATTAAATATCGTCATCGGGATAATCAAATTCTTGTTATATGTCTTCCTTAGGTTTTCAGCCATAGTCACAGTCATCGATTTCCATAACGCCAAATCCTGAAAATTATCTGTTCTTTCATCAGCAGTCCGTATTTCATCCGGTATGACTTGGCGTAACATAAAACCAACTACTTCAGGATCAAATAGCATGAAATTATCCAACGTCCGCACTAGCTCAGTTGCAACAGATGTCTTTCCAACACCAAATGCACCGTTGATTAAAATAATCATCGTATTCCTCCTCCATCACTTCTCATATGTCAAAAATGGCTCATACATCGTGATTGCATGGTTTTCTGTAATGAATTCGTCATCGATGAGTTCGCCATTCAGGTTGTACACTTCCTTGTAAATTGAATTATGCCGTATATACCCACCCCACGGTTCCCGCGTAAAACTATGGTCTTTTTCGTAAACTTTATATGTACGATTCAATGCCATGGACGCACGCCATTCCCCGACCAGCGACTTATCTGTTAGATAAATGATGAGCTGATACGGCTCATTCGTCTCGTTCTTTAGTTGTAAATCGAGATAATTGTATGCGCAAGTCGCACCGCTCCCGAATGGCTGGTTCCGTTTCGAATCTGGAAAAACGTCGTAACTATGGCGATATCGCTCTGTAATCGTGAGCGGCGTATGAAGTGTCATCCAGTAAATCAAGTTCGATAACTGACACAAGCCACCACCAACTCCTGTCGTCACTTTCCCGTAATGTAATATCATACCTTCTACATAGCCTTTCCTTTTCGTCGTACTGCCTATTAAGCGCCAATAGGAAAATGTCTCTCCAGGCTGAAGTATAATTCCGTTCAATCGTTTTGCCGCTATCTTCAAATTCGTAATCTTATTGATCTGTAATTCCATCTCAACATCTTTCAGTTGACGGATTAGCGGGGTTCGATGTTTAAAAATGACGTGATTCAGTCTTTCATCTGACCGCTTCATAGCATACTTCTTTCCATCCATATACCATTTCGAATACCGCTTCAATCGGTACACTTTCTTTCCGAAGAATATCCGCAACTTGCTGCGCTTTTTTGGCTTCAATGAATTCAACCACTTCACCCCTCTCTACTTATTCTCCTTTCTACCAGCTTTTCCCTTTGAATTCATTGAAAAGTCAAACGTATTTCACTTACTATTTTCTGCAAGTCACCTCCCTATTGGTGTGTCTCACTGGAATACCGAATACAGAATAAGAGAAATAACATACACTTTGGTTACAAAGAACTTTCAAACGGAGGGATTGCAATGAATATCGTCAACGTTCGCAACTTGAAAAAAGCTTATGGAAAAAACGTCGTTTTAAAAGGGTTGGATTTTCAGGCAAAAGAAGGGGAAGTAATTGGGGTCATCGGGAAAAATGGCGCAGGAAAATCTACATTCCTTGAAATTATTATGACCATTAAACAATATGACTCTGGAACTGTCTTCGTATTTGATGAAGATATTAAGACACTCTCGACAAATCGTATGGAACAAGTTCGAAAACAAATTTCAGTTGTCCTACAACCTACACAGTTTTATCAGACACTGAAGGTAGATGAGTTGCTACGGTTATTTAAGTCCTATTACAAATCGTCAATTGACATCGAAATAATCATTGCTGATTTTAAATTACAACCACATCGAAAAAAGTACTTTAATAAACTTTCCGGTGGTTGGAAGCAAATTGTGAGCTTAGCAATCGCCTTTTTATCGCAACCCAAGCTGTTAATTTTGGACGAACCGACAACAGGCTTAGATCCACATATGCGCAATATTCTTTGGACCTACATTACAGATTACAATAAAAAAACAGGCGGTACAGTCATTCTGACAACACATAATATGGATGAAATCGAATTGTACTGCGATAAAGTAATGCTTATAGATAATGGCGTGAATGAAGTCTTCGACACCACTGAAGCAATTTTGGCAACTGGTTATAAATCCATCAATGAATTTTATTTGAACAAAGTATCCATATAAGGGGGAGAAATTATGTTAGCGACACAGTTAAAATACGACTTACTCATGTTTTCAAGGGAATTATTTTACTTGGTTTTCACGATTGTCGTACCGCCTGTTACGTACATTTTTATGGGGCAATTATTCGGAGATCAGACCTACGTGGGTAACTTGAGTTATGCACAAACCTATACACCTTCATATATTTTACTTATCACATTCACCACAGTATTTTTTGCTTTCGGGTTCGACCAAGTGACGCATCGTACAACAGGTGTCGAAAAGCGAATCCGACTTTCACCTGTTTCTAAAAACACACTTCTGCTTTCGAGCATTATCCGTTCTATTATCATTACAAGTTTCGGCTATTTGTTCATTTATGCGATTGGTATGCTTGTGTATGATTTGCAGTTTCATATGTTAAATTTCATCATGGCCTACGGATTTTTCATCTTACTTAATGCAGCTCTGCTCGTCATCGCTTCCGCTATCTACTCTTTTTTCAAAGAGGTCAAAAGTGCTTTAGTTTTCTCCATCGTCATTTTCCAAGTCGTTATTTTTACAGGGGGCTTTGCATTTCCAATTAATATGATGCCTAAATTCGTACAAGTTATCGCCAATTTCAACCCACTCTATCATATGAATAATTTGTTCATTGCTGTTTGGAACGACCAGCTTACCATTACAAACAGCACTCTTATTTCCATCAGCTATATTTCTTGTTTAGTGATTGTCGCATTGTTCATTCTCCGTTCATCCAATATAAGTCGTATTTAACAGACTACTTGCTGACAATGGGCGATTAAACATATAAACTATTGTCGAGAGGGGTGTCTCGACATGAAAGTATCTTTGACTATTGATCGCGATTACGTGGAAAACAAAGTGACAATTGAGTGCGCGGAATTAGATGATTCCGTACAAGAACTTCTTGATTTTATCAAAGGGCAAGATACAGAGTTCCTCGTCGGAAAAGACGGCGATATGCAACATATTTTAAGACCAGCAGATATCCATTACTTTCATACTGAAAAAGACGGTGTTGTTGCTGTGACAGCTGCTGGTTCATTTAAACTAAAAGAGAAGTTATATGAACTTGAAGAAATTCTTCTTTCAAGTAAATTCATTAGACTCTCCAAATCCGTCATTGCCAATCTTCATGAAATGAGCCGCTTCGAAGCTTCATTTAACGGAACATTATGTGTCTATTTCAAATCGGGCGCAAAGGAGTACGTATCCCGGACATACGTCAATTCCATTAAAGAATCCTTGAAACTAACTAGGAGGAAAAACGAATGAAAACCTTTTTATATAGAAGTATCATCGGGATTTTCTTCGGTGCATTTCTCGCAATCATAATGACGAATTCAGTCGTACTCTTTAGCGGAAAAGAAATGCTAGACGGACAATTATTCTTGAAAAACTCGCTTGGATTCATTTTCTGCGGTTGGTTTTTCACAGTCACACCGCTTATTTTTGAAAATGCAAATTTGCGTTTGTCTCAACAGACCGCACTACATTTCGTTACAGTGGTAATTCTTTATTTCATTCTGGCGTTTGGAATCGACTGGGTTCCGTTTACAGTGAAAAGCTTTTTACTCGCATTTGGAATGTTCATTGTCTGCTATTCTATATTCTGGATTTCTTTCTATCTTTATTTCAGAATACAAGCGAAGCAATTGAATGCGGAACTTCAGGAGCTTTGAAAACATACAAAAAGCCGCACCGGGACGATTCCGAGTGCGACTTTTACGCATAGTTCATCCAAAACTACTCGCTAATCTCATTGCCATATACAAAGCGACTCCCCAGACGACTAAGGCAGATACTTTATTCAACAGCGCCATTAGCTTGCCGCTCGAATCCAACTTCCCGAAATAGCGTCCAGCAGTTGCAAGCCCTATAAACCACAGCCATGAAACGATGATTGTTGTAAGCGTAAATGCGATTCTTACATTCCCCGCGTAATTTAGTGAACTCGACCCGATAACACCAATCGTATCGAGGATCGCATGCGGGTTCAGTAAAGAAACCGAAGTTGCAAATATGATTTGCTTCTTTGTTGAAAACCGCTCTCCATCCACTTTCGTCCCCATGGCATCACTTTTCCATAAAACAAAACCAATATAGAACAAAAAGACAATCCCGATACTGAAAATGATGTTTTCCAGCCAGGCAAACGTCAGGACCAGAAGCGATACACCTGACACAGCTGCCACAATCAAGATCGTGTCACAAACTGCCGCAGTAACAACAACGGGAAGTGCCCTCACGAATGTCGGCTGCAATGCCCCTTGATTGAAAACGAAAACATTTTGAACTCCCAACGGTACAATCAAACCAAAAGCAAGAATGATCCCGTGTAAAATCGCCTCATTCATTTTCACACCCCAATTCACTCTCTACCCTTACCAATTCTAGATTGAAATGCTTTGTCCTCTTATAAAAAACAAGAAAAGCCGCACCAGATTATCTCCGGCACGGCTTCTATACACATAACTTATTTTGTCTTTTGCACAATAACAACTTTTAAATAGTTGAACTCAGGATAATCACGGTTTGTCCGGAAGTCTTTCGGCAATGTTGATTCCTCAAGAATTTTATACCTAGATCCCGCTTCTTCGAAAGCCTGATCGATGAACGTTTTGAATTTCTTCATTCCGAAACTCGCATTATTCGTCGACGCAACAATGATGCCGTTTTTCTCAGTAATCGCAATCGCATCCATAAGAAGTGCTGGATAATCTTGAGCTGTACTGAACGTGTACTTTTTAGTACGAGCGAAACTTGGAGGGTCAAGGATGATTAGATCGAACTTCAAATCATTCCGTTTTGCATACCGGAAATAGTCGAAGACATCCATCACTTTAATATCCTGCTGTTCGTAATCGATACCATTGACACTGAACTGTTCGATTGTTTTTGCATTGCTACGCTTCGCTAAGTCGACGTTTGTCGTCTTAAGCGCGCCGCCAAGTATTGCCGCAACAGAAAATGCACCTGTATACGAGAATGTATTCAGTACATTTCTACCCTCAGAATACTTATCGCGAACCGCTTTACGCATATCACGTTGGTCAAGGAAAATCCCAGTCATTGCACCATCATTCAAATTGATAGCGAAATTCATGCCATTTTCTCTAATGATTATCGGGAAATCGCCTTGCTCCCCTTTAACGAAATCATCCTGTTCGATGTATCCGCCCTTCGTGTCAAAGCGTTTCTTCTCATAAACACCTTTGTAATCAATAATTTTATCAAACACACTGTAGACATGATGCTTGAGTGAATAAATTCCCTCACTGTACCAACTCACCAAAAAATAACCGTCGAAATAATCGATTGTCAGTCCGCCAATGCCGTCGCCTTCGCCATTAAATACTCGGAACGCTGTCGTGTATGCATCCGCAAATAGAGCTTCACGTCTCGCAAGTGCTGCGGCGATTCTTGATTCGAAGAAGTCAAAGTCGATTACTTCTTCTTCTTTCCTCGTTAGTACCCAGCCGAGGCCTTTGTTTTGCAAACCGTAATAACCCTTAGCAACGAATCGACGATCTTTATCCACTAATCGTACGATCGATCCTTCCGCTTCTGTCGCAAGCACGCTAGAATTAATAATTGCATCTTTTAAAATTAGCGGATAGCCTTTTTTGAAATCTTTAATATTTCTTGCATTTACTTGTAAATCAATTGTTTTTGTCATTTTGTCATCCTTACTTCATCGTTTTCCTTATTATCGCACGTTTTATCATTAATTGCGAAATTAGTAAAGCCTTTCGCTCTTTACACTGAATAGAATCGAGCTGCCTATATCAGTTGAAACATAGACTTTCTTCAAATCCGCTACGGCGCTAGGGGATGCCTCTCGCCCTAAGCCAAGCAGCTTCGCCGCCAGTCTTAGGGCTTCGGCTACCCCTTGTAAGGCGCCTTCGCTCAGTTTATTTAGGTATTCATTTGTCCAACATATATAGTTGTCTATTCGTGTTAAAAATGCCTGACTTAAGGTAATTTATTTTTTCCGACATTTACATAAAAAAGCAGCTGAACTGGTCATTCCCGCTGCTCGTATATCTATTACATATTTCCAGAATAATAAAACGATTAAAAGCATTGGTGAAGAACTTGCAATATCTGAACAGTCGCTTTATAAATGTTTAAATTATCGTCTAATCAATTCCTTTTTATATGCCCAATAAGCATAAATTAAC
Organism: Sporosarcina sp. ANT_H38; assembly: GCF_008369195.1. GTDB lineage: Bacteria > Bacillota > Bacilli > Bacillales_A > Planococcaceae > Sporosarcina. Next base: position 141,077 of record NZ_VOBC01000003.1, read on the forward strand.
GATAAAATAGAAGTTGTGATGGAGCAAAAAATGATACTCCAAGTAGCCCATACAATGGATGAACTTTTATCAATGTTCACAGTGGTAGAAATACCCCAAATCGCCATCCCCACCATGAACACCGCTATAGAAAGTAGGAAATACTTTCTCATAAAAAATCCTCCTTAAATATTTATACCTTTCACTTTTTTCTCAGTCTTCCTTCAACAAAGTCCGTGAATATACCAGACCGACAACACCTACGATGGTGAACAATATTGCCCGAACAAGAATAGAAATGCTTGATAAGTCGACTATGAAGAGCTTCAGCACACAAATAATAATGAGTACAGCTCCAATAATTTTGACATACTTCCAGTTCATTTTTCCACCGATACTGATTGACACAAACGCAAAAGCAAACAGCAAGAACGTATGCGCAAACAGCACGTATTCCAAATCCCACTCATAGGCTTTCGCGAAGGCTAAATACCATTTATTCAGGACAATGAAATAGGTAATTTGCAGCACAATCGCCAGTTGCGGTGTCTCCCACTTCAGCTCTTTCCTCGAAAGATAGAAACGGTCTTTTGCAATCGCCCACACTACAGCCGTCAATGCAGCAACAAAAGCAAGTTGTACAAAGAAGTTAAACAAAAACTCTCCGTGTTTATAATAGGAACCCATGCCCAACAGAAGTATCCCAATTCCCGCTATAAGCAACAGAATGACTGCGGCATGCGTCAAGTACAGCCCTTTACTCCACCTATGGCAGAAATACATTGCACTCAAAACCACCAAAAATACAAGCGCCTGGACATGGATACCTGTTTCAAAAGATACATAAGTATTCGCGAGCCATAGCTTCGTTAGTTTTAAAATATAGAAAAGAATAAGCAGCTGACCCACGATTAAACTCTTGTCAATCGACTTCGTTTTCCCTATCAAACGAGAAGGCGTAAATCGGTAGAGTGTGTAAAATATCCAGCTGAATGAACCAATAAAGACAAGCCATACCGCGTGTTCTAAGGACCAGAATGCATTTATTTGAATCGTATTCAGAACTGCCTGCACCGTAAATACGTAAATTACTGAACCAGTCACAATCGTCCTGAACGTGTCATAGCGTATACCAACCCGTATTCCAATGGTCCCATTCAATAAAAGCAATATCAGAAATACCCGATTATCCTCCATATCAAAGGAGAGTATGAAGACACAGGCTGCAAAAACCGCTACAGCAGACAAAACACCTCGTAGCGCGCTTTCCTTCTTCCAATAGGAGTACGCGGCAAGTGCAATATACACCAGCGCCAACAGTCCGTAAACGGTTATTTCTTGCGTGTAGCCAAGTAGCTTTATCCAAACGATGGTAAAAATAAAATTCGAGTAAAGTAACACTTCTGAAAAAACATCCCTTGAAATACTACCTTTCAAGTAAAAGAATAAGAGCACAATATGCTGTATTAACACCGTAGCAACAAGTATTGACTCTTCCGCAAACGCACTGTCGAGAAGCGCGTAAAGAAACAACGTTAAATGGAATAATAAGAACGTTACGTAAAACGTATACTTATGCTTTTGACTGAGCGATACATAAAACAGTGATAAAAATAACAACAGGATATACGAACAGAATTGAACGGAAGTTGCGCCCTCTCCCTCCAACAAAAACGGCAGTAAAAAACCTGCGATCCCCGAAAATATTGTTAGCGTTTCCGACTTTGTCTTTCTCGATAACAACAATCCTGCGAGGATGTACGCTACGCCAATTATAAATGCGATTGTAAAATTCAAATAGCCATAGAGAAGATGAGCAGCAAATGTCGTCAAAATCCCTAGCCCAATAAAGCCACCGAGCAACGTCAGACCAAACCCTTTTTTTCCACTATTGTAGAATCGCATCCCAAGAAAGTAGAGTAGAATCGTTCCGGCGTAGCCCATTCCTACACGTACTGGGTTGGAAATAATTCCATTGTCCATTCCAACTTTTAATCCCCATAAAACACCTAACAGCAGGATGAACATGAACACGCGTGGAAGCCAGGTGCTCAGTACCCTTTCCAAATCGAACTCTTTTCTAACTTTCTGCTGACTCGGCACTTCATCTCGAGTCGGTATCTGCCGCTCCATGGGCTGATCAATTTTTGATGCCAGATGAACTTTCTTCACTTGCTCTATTTTATGACTAGGCGGAGTTTTCATTTCCGCCAGTTGTTGTTTTAATAAATTTACTTCACCTTCCAAATCAGATATTCTCTTTAAAACGGCCTTCATTTCTCCATCCAATTCATTCACTATCCCCTCTACTTACTAGTCTAGTAGAAAATAATTCGTATATAAAAAAGAGAGCTCCTCCCAATTAATAGAAGTGCTCTCATTATAAATAAGTCCTTATTTAGGCAAGTAATCGGAACGCTAAACTTTTCCACATACTCATTCGGATAGGCGGACTTTCCTGCTGTCCTCTAGACTGATCCAAATAGCTTTGTAAATCACCTTCGAAAACAGGCTCCAAACAAGGCAGTTGTGAAAAGTGATGCGGCTGTACTAGATTTGGCGCTATGTTAAACATTTGTAAACCGCCTTCATTTACGACCATCGCTACAAATTGTGAACAGAAAAATGCATGTTTACGTTGAATCCCCTTATTCACAGCTACGCCAAACAATCCAATAAAATTATATTTATATAGTTCTTTATTTTTTTCAATCAAACGAATTTTATCAAGCATGCGTGTGTATTCTTCTAGCGTCACTTCACAGCTATAAATCGCACATGTCGCCTGCCGGAATATCCCTTCCGTAGCACTTTCTTTCACAAACCCACCAACAAAGGGATTGTGTCGCTGTTTCCTACCGAAACTGTACATCTCAATCAACTGCTCATCGAATGCGATCGACGTATGATTTAAATCTTTCCGCGTATACATTCCAATTGCTTTTGACAGCAATGTCCCGGTATCCGTTAGCACGATATATATTGTTTTTTTCATAACTAATTATCAACCCCTTGCGATCTCTTACTGTTACATCCATTATGTACGTTCCGACGAATTAGCTAAACCGGCTGTGGATGGAAACTGTCTAAGACCCGGGACCTAGATAGTAACGGGTATTCTGGACAGTTGATGCACTAAATTCCATTATACTTATTATACGTTTTTAGAGAGGATAAAGTTTCATACTCTGTAGAATATTCCAATTTTAAATCAAAAAGAAGAGCGAACGAATTTGTTCACTCTGAAAATTAGCGCTACAAAAGACACCCCACTTTTACAGGTGTCACTACTTAAAAGTTCTATTTCTACTATACGTTCTTCCGGTGCCATTATTCATGACTTTAACACAGACTCACCAAGATGCACAGCTATATTTCAGACAGAATAGATTATGTTACCTATTCCGCATAAAAAGACATAGCATCTCTCATAAACAGCGCAAGCCCATCACCAAACTGGTCAATATTCTTCCTAAACCGCTCATCTGCGACATAAATTTCACCTAGTCCCGCAAATGCTTCCAGCGAATAGCTTCCCATCGTATTCAACAACGTAAACCATTCACCAATTCCGGACTGCGCTTCATCAGATGATGGATCCATATGTCGTATTCCCGCCAAGCTAAAGTAAATACGATTCATTTCCTCTCCTAACTCTGGCCCAAACTGTGCCACTTTCTTATTCGATTCATCTACCGCTTTGTCGCCCCACCGTTCTTTGGCCTCTTGTTCATATGGGTTCTTGCTAAAATCGAACCCTTTAAATTTCTCTTCGTTCGTCATTACTATTTCCCCTCTTCCATATTGAATTGTTTTCTCAATCGTTGTGATCATACTATCAAGTTGCTTTCGCTTTTCGAGGAGCATTTTCCGCTGCATTTCGAATGCTTCCTGACGATCAAATGAAGGACTCTTAAGTAATTCCTTGATTTTCTTCAAAGAGAAGCCGAGTTCACGAAAGAACAAAATTTGCTGTAACGTCGCCAAATTATCGTCCGAATAAAGTCGGTACCCCGCTTCAGTCGTACCATCCGGCGTTAACAACCCGATGTCATCATAATGATGGAGTGTGCGCACACTAACACCGGTCAGCTGCGATACCTCTTTCACCTTCATCGCTTACAGCCTCCCTTCAGAACTAACTATAAAGTGTGACGTAACGTGAGAGTCAACACCTAAAAGGGAGTTAATTTATCCTTTGAGCCACAGGAAAAACACCATCGTATATGCCAGCTTTTCATCGGAAGAAATATGTGTCCCAAACTGGACATGTTCATGATGGGCAGTGCTTTGAAAAACCGGACTCATTGCATATGGAAAAATACCAAAACGGTATCTGACCGTCATTCTTCCCTTATCATCTTTTACATCGATGTCGCCCGCCATCGCTTTCGCTTCAAGTTCTTGCCAAACCGAACCATTCGCATGATACAAAACGCCTCGATTTTTGAGCTTTGACTTCCAGTGTTGCTGTATGTAAGTAGCCATTACAGCGCCATCCGGTTTCTTTAATATAAGTTCGTCACGCTTCATATTATTTCGTATTGTAATTGTCGCTAACTGATGTCCGTCCATATCTGAGATGTCGTAATGCACTGGAATGAAAAAACCCCTCTCAAATAGTTCGAAAAATGTAAGCCATTTTGATAACCGATCTTTGGATGGCTCAATGACAAATAGCGGATTGCCATCTGAATCGACGTTATACATTTTAAACAAAAAAGAAGGAATTCGCTTGAGAATCAATTCGTCTAAATTCTCCAATTCCAATGTACTCACTGGTATGTCGATTGTTTGATTTACTAGTTTCTCATGCACACCCTTAAATCGAAACCCTGCCCCAATCGAAAATAACGCAATCAAACCGTTTATGACTAGCACATCTCCATTTTCCATGAAACTTATATAACCTATGAAATAATATAAAATGCAAAATACTGCGAACCCCATCCCGATGACAAAACTGAAAATCCATGTCTTTCTATAGATCTCGATCAATTTACTACCTCACCATCCCTTCCATTTATGATGATGGGTTAGGTTACCAATTGTCAACAACTGTCTAAACTGTCGCAAAATAAAAAAGAGATTATCGGATTGCACCGACATCTCTTTCTAATCACGCAATGCGTTGACTATACCTTATCAATTGATGGGCATCCAAATCTCGATGACATCTTCGGTAAAGCCTACGGGATGGATGTACCGCTCAAAATCATAGCATTCTCTCAATGTGATGGTGTCCATTTTAATAATTGCGTCGTACGTAGCTGGTATCCCTGGAATTCCGCCTTCGACTGTAGCAACGATGAACTTCCCGCCAGGTATGATGACTTCTTCTGTATCCGGAAAACCTTCAGAAAGATTCGATTTGATGCCTGCGATATAATGAATCTCTTCACCTTCCATTGCTAAACAAACTCCAAATGACTCTTCAACGACGACACTATTTCCCTCAATTTCCGAATTCAATATCTGCCATTTACTCGGAATTTGCGCTAGCGGTCCTTTCAGTCCATACCCTTTCACTTTGAAATCCTCAATTTCAACAATACGTGTTTCCATCTGAATCTCCTCCTTAGTCAAATACATTTCAAGCGCTTCTTTCATTACTTTCAACTTGTCCATTTCCTGCTCAATCTGTTGTCCTCTTTTCATAAGTAGTATCTCCATTTGCTCATCTCCTTCAGAAAGAATATCTGAAAGGGACACCCCAAAACTTCTAAGTATCTTTATACGCATAAGTTGTTGCTGCTCTTTTGACGCATAAAACCGGTAGCCTGAATCAGGGTTAACGAAAGCCGGCTTAACAATTCCAATCTCTTCATAATATTTGATAGCCTTTACTGTCATCCTGACGAGGCGAGCCGTTTTTCCTATGGACAACATGAACAACCCTCCTTTCCATAACTATAAACCTGCCTGTTAGGTACATGTCAATTGTTTTATCGACCAATTCCAAACAATTAATCTTTAATTAATAAAATAAAAAAAGACCCCACTAGTACAGAGTCTTTCCCTTTCATTTAAAAACTGTATTACTCAATCGGCAGCCAAACTTCAATCTCATACCCATCTGAGCCTTCAGCATGAATGTATCGTTCAAAACTAAAACTATTTCGCAGTTGAATACCATCCATTTTCATAAGTTCGTTGAAAGCTGACTGAATCCCGGAAATTCCACCTTCTACCTTAGCGACTATGAACTTGCCAGCTGGCACGACAGCTTCTTCTATATTTTGCAACCTTTCGGCAAGATTCGATTTGATGCCAGCGATGTAGTGAATTTCAGCGTCTTTCATCGCAAGGCAAAGACCAAATGATTCTTCCACAACGATATCTTTCTCAGCAAGTTCCGTATTCAGCACATCCCATTTACCCGGAATTTCTGACAGCGGTCCTTTCAATCCATAGCCTTTAATCTTGAACTCCTCAACTTCTACGGTGCGTGTTTCCATGTGAATCTCCTCCTTTATGTCACTATACAATGAAACTTCAATTAGAGAGATTCTTACTGTCAAAAAAAATGAACTCAATTGAGTTCATTTTCCATCCTTATTCAACAATTACATCCGTTTCAATCTTATTCGCCTTATTTTTCTTAGCTTTCACAAAGAACATTACTGTCAAAATTACAGTTAAAACGATTCCAACAATAAAGGATAGTTTCAAGTCTAAGCTAAATCCTATTTTCGCGTTTAAGATATAAACAAAAACCATATAGGTGATAAACAAGGCTGGTACTAACGAAACGAAATAATTTTTACCTTTAATAAATAGATACATGGTCGCAATCCACAACGCGATAGCCGCTGTTGCTTGGTTCGCCCACGAGAAGTATCTCCACAAAATATTGAAGTCAATTTGTGTAAGCAAAGCAGATATAGCGAATAGAGGAACAGCAATCATTAACCGTTTAACAACTTTTTTCTGATCAATCTTTAAGTAATCTGCAATGATTGAGCGTGCAGCACGGAACGCTGTATCTCCTGATGTAATCGGAAGTACGACAGCACCTAATACAGCAATTGTTCCACCAATAGCCCCAAGTAACGTCATAGATACTTCGTTCACAACAGAAGAAGGCGTACCAGTTTTTATAAACTCACTTAATGTTTGCCCATCCAACATACTCATTGCTGCAGCAGCCCAGATCATTGCGATAACTGCTTCCGTAATCATCATGCCATAAAAGACATACCGACCTTGTGATTCTTTTTCAACTGTTCGAGAAATAATCGGTGATTGTGTCGCGTGAAAACCAGATAGAGCACCACAAGTAATTGTAAAGAACAGGATTGGAAAAATAGGTACATTATCAGGATGTAAGTTGGCTAACGTCAATTCTGGAATCGTATAATCCGAGAATAGTAAAGCTCCACCAACACCTATTGTACCAATCAACAGAACAGCTCCGAAATACGGATAGAATCTACCAATGATCTTATCAATCGGCAAAATTGTAGATAAGAAATAATAAATAAAAATAACAGTAATCAAAATCCATAGAGCTACTTTACCATTCAATAATAGACTTAATAGTGAGGCTGGTGTCGTAACAAATACTGTTCCGACTAATAGTAGAAGCAATAAAGCGAAAACGTTTACAATATGCTTAGAAACATTCCCTAAGAACTTACCGGCTAATTCCGGAATATGCGCTCCTCTATTCCGAATCGAAATCATGCCTGTTAAATAGTCATGCACGGCTCCGGCAAAAATCGCTCCAAAAACAATCCATATAAACGCGACTGGACCAAATAAAGCACCCATAATAGGTCCAAAAATCGGACCTGTTCCTGCTATATTTAGTAGCTGGATTAACGCATTTTTTTGTTTACTCATTGGTACATAATCGATACCATCAGCATTTGCATAAGCAGGCGTTTTTCTAGCATCGGCTGGGTCAAAAATCTTTTCAATTAATTTCCCGTATGTAAAATATGCAACAATTAACAGTACTATCGCGCTGAAAAATGTAATCATGTCAACACCCCTATTTCACTATTATTTGAACAAACTTACCTCGTTCATTAGTTAAGTAAACGAGTTTTCGCTGGACTTGAATCTACACCGTCGTTATTCACATAAATCGATGTTACTCGTTTTCATTTCACCAAATGAAAACTCCCCCTTCAAAATTCAATCCCATATAGTTAGTTTATGTGGAATTTTCCGAAAAAGAAGGTTTTAGGCGCAACATGCAAGTTTAATTGAATAACAGGCAAATAGGGAGGGTCGACATGCATATCATTTTCATAGTTATACTTCAATCAGCGGGGCTTAACTTAACTCATAATTCCAACCGTTGCCGCAGATCCTTAATATAATTTCTGCTTACAGAAAGCTTTTCATCCAAGCCCTCCAATTCAAGCTGATAAGCCCCGTTAAACCAGGGGGTCAATCGACTGACGTAATTCAAATTGACAAGATATCCTTTATGTATTCGAAAAAACGAAAACGGTATCAATCGACTTTCAAGTTCTTTTAATGTTATCCGCACTTCATGCTTGTTTGTTCGGGTAATGATTTTGGTCACTTTTTCATCCCTATACATATATAAGATATCTTGAGGAAGAATATAATCGATTTCGCCGCCTGCTTCTACCGCCAATTTCCCGAGTTTCTCTCTATTGTCAGCTGCTAGAGGTGGATATACTACTTTTTTAATCCTCTCTATCGTTTGTTTCAGCTGCTCCTCATCATACGGTTTCAATAAATAATCAATGGCATTGATCCGAAATGCTTCTGCGGCAAATTGGGGATAGGCAGTTGCAAAAATGATGAATGGTACTTTCTTTAAACCCACCAGCGTTTTAGCAGCCTCAACCCCGTTCATTTTTGGCATTTCCACATCCAGAAACACTACATCCGGGAGAAGTTGTAGTGCTTTTAAAATGGCGGATTCCCCACTTTCAGCTTCCCCCACTACTTGAATATCCGGAAATTGCCCGAGTAAATACGATAATTCTTCACGTGCATATCGTTCGTCGTCTACGATTAGAGTACGGATCGTCCGCATCACTCATCTACCTCCAATTTGGGAATACGAAATGAAATTACTGTCCCATCATTCGGTTCACTTATAATGGATAATGCAGCTTGGTCACCAAACGTCATCATTAAGCGACGATTAACATTGAATAGTCCTAACCCGGTTCCCGTTGTGGATTCAAGCTGTGTCACGCCCAAAACAGCAAGTCGTTCAGGTGCTATTCCTTTGCCATTGTCTGTCACTGTGATTTCAATTTCTGTAGCAAGACTACGCACGGTCACTTGTATGATACTGTTTTTCTCCATATCATTAATACCATGGTGTATAGCATTTTCAACAATTGGTTGCAAGGTAAAGGGAGGAATCCTTTCATTTAATAGAGTGTCATCCACGTCATACAGGATGGTTAGTCTGTCTATAAACCTAGCTTCGATAATTTCCAAATACGCTTTGACATGCGACAGTTCTTGTTCCAATGATATTTGGGATGCCGTTGTTCCTGTAACATTTTGCCGCATAAAATAGGACAAGGACATCAACAATTTCCGTGCTTGATCAGGATCCGTGCGAATCAAGGACACAATAATATTCATGGCGTTAAATAAAAAATGGGGGTTAATTTGTGCCTGCAATGCGTTGATTTCCGCTTCTTTCGCCAACTGGTAGGCACGGTCGGTTTCTGCGATTTCTAATTGATTGCTTAACAGCGAGCTCAATCCCGCAATCAATTCAATGCTGACATCCGTAATGACTTTTTCAGATGGATAATACAGTTTTAGCGTCCCAATCGTTTCTCCACGTCGTATCAATGGCGCAATGACCGCCGCACCTAATCGACATCCCGGATAATCACAGTGAATCGTGCCGTCATTGACTACAACAAGCTCACCATGATGAATTACACCCTTTGTTTCATCCGTTCGAATGGGGCTGCCTATATGATGATGGTCACTTGCAATTCCAACATGAGCCAGTATATCCGTTTGATTGGTCATAGCAACAGCACTGGGTTCCAGTTCACGGTAGAGAATATTGCATACAGCCATTGCGGTTTCCGTGCTCATCCCTTTTCGCAAGTAACCGAGTGTCTGGTTAGCAATGCGCAACGTTTTCTGGGCCTGCAGTGCAGTCATCTTCTCCTGTTCACTTATCAAATTACGGACAATCAGCAGAAAAAGAGCCGCCCCGACACCATTGGCCAGAATCATAGGCACACCGATTACCTCAACCAAAGTGAATGCTTTCTCAAATGGTTTGGAAAGCAACAGAATCATACTCATTTGCATCGCTTCTGCAAGTGCACCGATGCCAAACACAGTAAGTGGTTTAAGCGCATTCCCTTTCCGGTAAAAAGCACCTGCGACAACTCCGGCTACTATTGTTGAAAGACCGCAGGAAACAGCTGTAAATCCCCCCAATGTCATGCGATGAATGCCAGCAATTAAACCTGCGCCAACCCCTAAACGATAGCCACCTAATAGTCCCGCGACAACCACACCAATGACACGCGAGTTTGCAATGGCCTCATCAGACGACAATGAGATCGCGACACTATTAAAATGTAATGTATTCGTATCGAGAGCAACCCCGAAGTACGTTCCAACAATGCCAAAAAAACCAAAGAATAAGATAGCTGTAAGCTCTTGCTTCCTATCCAATTTATCGTGATGGACCAAATTTTTAAAGAACTGAAAACGGGTCAAAATGAAGGCTACTGCTACAATCATGCCCACTCTTTCCAACATTATGACAAGCAAGTCTAACAGTGTAATCCCCCATTTCAAAAGCACATTGGCTAAATTATACTGTAAACTTGTCTGGATATATATCATTATTTTCAGTTATTAATGGAAGGAAGTGCGTTTATAAATAAGATAAGTGACATGATACCCCAGTAAATACTTGATCATATTTTCACCATCCTTGACCACAACTGCCTATGTCAACGCTTCCTCCCTGCTCCTTTTGGTTATATATGGTACACTTTCATAAACAAAGCCATTATGGAGGATGATTAAATGACGACTATGCAAACAATGTCGATCCATCGCGCTTTATCAGAACTAAAAACCTTAAATGAGCGTATTGCAAAAGCCATTAAAGAGGCAGATCATGTAGCAACGGATCGCAAATCTGCTCAAAAAATTAAAGGTCTGTCTATCGAAGACTACGAAAAAACAATCCAATCAGGTTTTGATAAAGTCGTTTCATTAATCGAACGACGCATTCACATTAAAGATGCTATCGTACAATCGAACGCTATAACAGAAGTAATCGTCGCTGGCGAAACAATGACAATTGCCAAAGCAATCGAACGTAAAACCTCTATTGAAAATGAAGAAAAGTTACTGGCCTCTATGGTTGAAGCCCGCAGAATGGCCATCAACAAGCTAACAAAAGAAAACGACTCCCTGCCGAAACGTCTAGAAGAGTACTTGACAGCTATTTTAGGTAGCAAAGAAAACGCGAAAAAAGAAGAAGTTGAGCTACATACAAAAGCATTCATGGACCGAAACGAATATATCTTAATCGATCCACTAAAAATTAATCCACGCATCGAAGCGTTAGATGAAAAGATTACAAACTTCAAAGCAGAAGTGGACGCAGTTCTTTCTGAATCGAATGCACTTACAAAAGTTACTGTATAAATACCCTTGCATGAGTATTTGAAAACGAAATCCATAAGACCCTTCTTTTGTTGGTATTTCTTTGGGTAAACAAGTAAAGCCAACATCCAACTTACAAACTAAGCTATTAGTAATGATGGTGAAAGCTTAACGCTTAAATCTCAAAGCTGTAAAACTTACGCATTAAAGTTCTTTACTGCTTAAAGGTCAACGTTTAGCGTTCAAACCTCTTTTAAATCTTGGACTAACAGTTATGGGATTCTTGTGTTCGCCCTTCGTCATCTGCCAAGCTGAATATTTCGTGCACATTAAAATCGGTCAGAGAAATAATCATTTCTCTGACCGATTTTTTCTTCGTATTATGAATTTACCCACGTTTCTACAAAATCCGGCGAAATGATTAACTATCACTTTACGTCAATCTCTTTAATAATCTTCGCCGGGTTCCCACCTACAATCACATTATCCGTTACATTTTTTGTTACAATCGCGCCTGAAGCGATTACCACATTATTTCCGATGGTTACTCCAGGGTTAATAACAGCTCTTCCACCAATCCACACATTATTGCCAATCGTTACAGGTTTGCCGTATTCGACACCGGAATTTCTTTCAGTAGGATCTAATGGGTGAGTAGCGGTGTAAATATGTACACCTGGAGCAATCATGCAATTATCACCAATCCTAATTTCACATACATCCAAAAACACGCTATCAAAATTGGCGAAAAAGTTTTCACCGACATGGACATTACAACCATAGTCACAACGCAAGCTAGGTTCAATATATAAATCCTTGCCAGTTGAACCAAACAACTCTTTTAATAATCTAGTCCGCTCACTATATTCATTTTCCAACGTCTCATTATATAACCTCGTTAACCGACGAGCGTTTTCCCGTTCTTTTGTTAATTCAAGATCCGAGGGACGATACAATTCGCCAGCTAGCATTTTTTCTTTCTCTGATTTCATTGTGACTCTCCTCGTCTAATATTAGTAAACAAGCATGCCCTTTTCATCAAAAACAAATCAATCACTGCAGATCGCACCGCTTTGTTTGTTATTGTGAGAGAATTGCTAACTGTTCTGATGGATAAATTGCAACGCCAGGCTTATTTAGTTGGGCTATTTTGTACATAGCAAGTGCGATGTCTTTACCTTCAATTGCTTTATATTTTTTGAACGGACCTTGAAAAATAAACGGAACGAGTTTAAATGCGGCAGCCGTTATACTCTCAGCCAGTCTGAATTCGTCACGCTTCCCAAGTAAAAGTGATGGTCGTAGGATTGCGATTGATTCATACGGAATCCTAGCGAGTTTCAATTCCAATTCACCCTTCATTTTCGAATAGAAAATCGATGACTTAGGATTGGCACTCAACGCACTGATTACTAAAAATTGCTTTGCTCCATTTGCATAAGCAAGCTTAGCGATCGTTAACGTGTAGTCAACATCAACTTTATACATCGCTTCCTTCGTCTTTGCTTTCTTGATTGTCGTACCTAAGCAACAAAAAATATCATCAGCAACCAAACTACTTGCGATATACCCAAGCTTTTCAAAATCAACAATAATCTCTAGTAACTTTGGATTGGTTATATCGAGCGATTTTCTAACTACCGTAATCACTTGCTTATATTGCTCTGATTGTAAAAGATTCTGAAGTAGCTCTTTCCCAACAAGACCAGTTACACCAACGATAAGTGCAGTTTTCTTTTCCAAGCCAACACTCCTTTTTGAGTCATACTTCACTTAAGATTTCCTAGATTACTATTAAAGCGTTCAAACAATTATTTTGTATGGTGATATTACCATTGCATTTTTCAATGAACAACTCACATACCATTAAAATTAAAAATAGAACAAATATAATTTAAAGTAGATGCCAGGCAGAGCGACCGATTTCACCCTATTTCAACCCTTTTCCTCTTCAGAAAACTAAACTTTGTTTCGGATATAATAATCGCAACAAGGATAAGAATTGCTCCGATGATCATTTTTGTTGTCATGACTTCGCTTAAAATCATGACGGAAAATGCCGTTCCCCAAAAAGCTTCTGTCGATAGGATGATTGCAGCTTTTGTTTCTGTAATAAATTTCTGAGCAACTGTTTGCATTAAATAGGCGATTGTTGTTGAAAAAACACCTAGGTAAACAAGCGGGAGCAGACCCTCCGATTCTACTGTGAAGGTCGTTTCCCCTCTGAACAATACAACAATCCAAGCCATGACCGCCGCTATTACCAGTTGCACAATCGTGATAAGAACTGGATCCTCATCTTTGACAAATTTCGCCGTGTAGAAAATATGGAATGCAAAGCCAACCGCACAGCCTAACGTCAACAAATCCCCTATGTTTATTTCGGAGGATAATTGGAGTGATAATACCGCTACGCCAACCAAAGCCGTAACTGCTCCAACTAATTCAAACATGTCAATTTTCCGCTTGTACAGTAAAAACCCTATAAAAGGAACGATAACGACATTTACCGCCGTTAAAAATGCGTTTTTTGAAGGTGTCGTATATTGTAATCCTACTGTTTGTAGCACGAAAGCAATATAGAGAAAGAGTCCTAATATAGTTCCTTTAATAAGCGTACTTCTCTTGATATTCTTCAACCTTTTATAAAATAGAACGCATAGAATAGTTACTCCTATTAAAAATCTCCCCGCCAAAATCTGATAGGGCGTGTAATATTCCAGCGACACTGCACTAGCAACAAATCCACTTCCCCAGATGATTGCTGTAATAATAAGTCCTATTTCACCAATATATTTCCGCATATAATCCACCGCCACCCTTATCAATATCATTCATTCAGTGTACCAAATCAGATAGCGGAATGGCGCAAATTTTTAAATAAGTCGTTCGATGATAGCTTTCAAATTTCCACTAGTACTTAAATGAACACTTTCGCCCGCCCACAACGACATAAATTCATTCTTTCCTTGCTTCGCGGCTGCTTTACGAAGTCCTTTTGTTAGGTCATTCTGATACGGATATGGCGCAATGTTGGCTTCTTTCATCTCATTAATGAAACGGTTGCGAATGCCGCGTGCTGTTTTTCCCGAAAAAGCTTTCGTTAGCACTGTACATCCTTCATCCGCATCTAAAACCGCCTTTTTATATAACGGATGTGCGCCACTTTCATCACTAGCGAGAAGTGCTGTCCCAATTTGAACAGCTTGCGCACCTGCTGATAGTGCATTTTTAGTCATTTCTTTATTCGCAATGCCTCCTGCGGCAATGACTGGAATTTGAACAGTTGTAATTATCCCTCTAAGCAATTCATCCAGAGAAATCAACGTTAATTCACCAGAAAAGGACCCCCGGTGCCCGCCTGCCTCACTTCCTTGTGCAACGATTGCATCCATACCTGCTTGTTCCGCCAGTTTCGCCTCTTCCACTGTCGTTGCTGTCCCGATGAGATAAATGTCATTTTCTTTCAATAATCGCACTGTTTTCTCATCCGGCAATCCGAATGTAAATGAACAGATTTTCACGCTTTCTTCTACTACTACTTGGACTTGCCTATCAAATTCAGATTCCGACAGCGGTACTTCCCAAAAGGGGAGACAGAGCTGCTTTCCAATTGGTTGTAACGCCTCATACGCTTGCCGCAAATACAGCGGGTCAACTTCAACCTGTTCCGGAACAAACAAGTTAACCGCAATCAACTTCTCCGTCCTCTCCCTCACTTGGCGGATAAACTGACGCGTCTCATGGGCTGAAAGATAACCGGCTCCAACTGAACCAAGTATGCCCGCTTCCGCAGATGCCGCCACAAATTCTGGCGTCGTCACCCCCGCCATTGGGGCTTGGATTATAGGGTGTTCAGTTCCTAACATTGCCATCAATTTCAGCTTACTCATTCGACTTCCCTCCAATTCCCTGCGTTCAACGAAAATACTGATAGTACCCATTATATAGAAAAAAAGGCAGCTAAGTCAGCTACCTTTCACTTTTCCTATTGGATACTGAGTATTAGAGCTAAATAACTTGTAAAAATGAAAAGGACACTCAAAATGAAAGTTACGATTCCCGGTGCTCTCTTAATAAATGAGTACACAGTTAAAATGACTAAAAGAATCGCTAACAGTATAAGGGACAGTCCTGTGGCATTTGCTACAAGTTCGACATTCATTCCTGGTTGAAACTGACCTTGATAAAAGAAACTGAAAAGCTTTGAAGGTCCTTCATTTTCCAATGTGTTTCCATTGGGCGGTGATTGTTGACCTAATGCAGCCGTTATAGAAAAAATAACTAGGATAAGTATGCTTTCTACTCTTGTCCAAGGTATTGGATTGAAGTCATGATCCTTAAGTAACCTCTTTCTAATAAGTACGCTGTTGATCCCTGCATATACCAGTAACGGAATGATCGTTATATGTTTTAGTAATAATAATTGACCATACGGAAGCATCCATGCATTGGTATATTCATTAAACTCCACTACAAATGTCATTAAAATAAGCCCTGACACAATGGTGATGCTAAAACAAATAATGGCAACAGGCGAGAACCATTTCAAGAAATTCAACCAGTTTGAATGATCTTTTGAAAACCAGCTAACCACTAGCAAGATTCCTACCCAAATACTCACCGCAATAAAATGACTTGTATGCGTTATGAATCCTTTGACATGATCAAGGGAACTAGCGTGACTAGCCCAACCGATTCCCATGATTAAAATGACAACAATAGTGATTCCTATATAAGAGTAAATAGGCTTGTTACGATCATCAAACCAAACGATAAAAATGAACAAGACATTGACAACAATAAAAGTGAAAATCCATGCTTTGCCTACTTCAAAAGTAAGTAGAACGGTTTGGAGTGTTTGAGAAAGCCCCATATTTTTATACAAATGCATAACTAACAATAAGACAGGTGCAAACGAGAAAACTGCGATACCGATTGTAGCTATAATTTGCACACTTCTTGGAACGTTTACTTGCGGTCGAAAAGAACTCGGTACAAGAGCTATAAGAAAACTACCTAAAAGAAGCGATACGCAAAGATATAAAAGTATTTCACTAACAATTACCATAAACATTTATTATTTTTTTCTCCTTAACCCGACGAAAATCCCCACAATAATTGCAATTATGACAATAACGATTACTGGAATGAGATAAGAAGGTAATTGACTTTGTTCATTTGTTTTTGTATCTTCGACATTTTCTAATGGTGTCTCTTCTTGATTTATATCCTGCGAATTGGCTTCATCTTCATTTTCAACTGGTGTTTCAGATACTGGAACATCTACAGTGAACGAAAATTCTCCTGTAATCGGATGACCGTCTGCCCCAATAATGTTCCAAACAACAGTATAGTCTCCATTTTCTACAGTACTTGGAAAGGTACCTGTCATTTGTGTTTCTTCTATAGAAACCTCTTCTATAGGGATAGACTGGCCGTTTGAATTATTTAATTCAAACGTACTGCTTTGTTCCACTTTCCCTTCGAAAGTTAAGGATATTTCACGCAATTCCTCTGTAATAATCTCTCCGTCTTCTGGTGAAGAAATCTCTAGTCCCGTATGTGCAAGAGCGTTGGTTGCAAAAGCGAACATGAAGACCAATGTAATTAATAATAACTTTTTCACTAAAATACCTCCTATAATAATAATCAATCACTTTAGTATAGCTTCTTTTTGTGTGGAACTAATGAAGTGTTTTTATTCCCTCCACTATAAATAGTAGAATAATTCAATTCCCCTCTTATTGGAGTATCCATGATTGGTACATCCTCTCTTTACTTCAAACTGCCCAAGTTCTACTTGTATATACCTTGTAACCGTGAAAGACAATGGCAACGCCAGAATAATCGCTGACAGCACCGCAAAAGTAATGCCGGTTACCTTTATTGTTCCACTTCCCTTTAATCTATCATCAAAACAAAGCCTTTGATTTTTCGCTATTCAATAAAAAACCACAACCTCGTAGGCTGTGGGGGTTAAAAAATATAATTTCTAGTTTACTCATTGAATCGAAACATACCCTGTCTTCTCAACAATCTCCTGCCCTTGATCCGACAAAATCCAGTCGATGAATGTCTCAATATGCGGATTGTCACTTCCAGCTGTGACTGCGTACAATTCGTTTGTAATCGGATAGTCTCCCAAGCGAATGGTTTTCTTTGTTGGTTCGACACCATTCACGGAAAGTAAACGGATAGCATTGTTTTTCGTCATTTCCGTAGAATAATATCTAAATGTGTAACCAATGGCATTATTGTAGTTTTTATAATCAGATACTTGATCGATAACTGTGCCCATTAGTGATGCGATGTCCTCGACAGGCGGATCCATAATCGGCATGTCGCCCATAAAATGTTGGAGAGCTGTCTGGCTACCACTATCCTCAGGTCGTTGGAATGCGCGAATGTCCTTCTTCTTACCGCCGACTTCTCTCCAATTCGTTATGTCCCCTGTATAAATCCCTTTGATTTCATCCACAGTCAAACTCTGCACAGGATTTTTTTCATTAACAAAAAATACAAAGGCTTCTTTGCCGATGGGTGTCAGTTTTAATTCTTTTCCTAATCGTTTTGCCGTCGCCAATTGCTGGTCAGATGGAGCAAGCGCGAAAATGATATCAGCCCTACCATTTATGAGGTTATTATAAGCTTCCCCCGTACGATTCGACATTACTTCACTGTCGTATTGGTCATACTTTTTTTCAGGATACACCGCTTGTGCGAAAGCAGCATAAACAGGATATAATGCAGTCGCACCATCAATAATTGGTAGATTATCTTTAATTTTTAACGTGGATGGTTCGGTAAGGGCCACCACTTTTGTATGGTCACTAAATAGTTCATAGGCGTTCGTATCCACTTGGCCATCCTGAACAACGGGCCTTGTTTTATTGTAAATGCTCGGAACTGCGACAATGAGCGATAGGCTAACGACTCCAATGATGACGCGGTAAACAACTTTTTCATGTTTGCTCTTTCCAAACATTCTTACGAATAATACAGTACCCAATGACATATAAAGCACTACCGTGAATGGTAGCAAAAATAACAGTCCGTCAAGCCAAACATATAAAGCACCGATAAGTAGAAATGGTAACAGCAGGCCCATGATGACAATGAATAAAACAACATCTCCCGCTTTTCGCAAAACACTATTTTCATTTCCCACGTTATTCCCCCCTTAGAACTCCCCATTTTTCAACAAAAAAAGAGGGTTTAACACAAACGGTTAGGAACATTTTACCACAAATATATTATTAACGTTTCAGGGTGAAATTTAAGAATATATTGTCTCGTTTCATTTAAAAAGGCTATTTCTATCAGCTATTAAATGGTTGGACTCCCTTTAAAAATCCGATTTTTTTGTTGTAGTTCTCTCTTAGATTTTGATTATATTCCGAATCGTTTAAGCACCTAACACCCTCCGCATGGTAGAATATTCATAATGAACATACATACAGATTGGAGTTTAGGTTATGAAAAAGGGTGGAATCAGACAGCAATATTTAGCAATCGCATTAATCATCACAATTATTTTAGTTCTAGTGACTGCTGGTTTTTACTTATATGTGAAAAATTCATGGAATGAATTATCAACAGAGCAGGAAACCGTGTTTGACAAAGCAAATAGTATAGACGACCTTACCGACTCTATCAACAGTCTATTCTTCCGTGCACGCGGTTACTATGCATTCCAAAACGACAGAGAATTAGAGCTAGCATATAAGGAGATACACCGTGTCCAAAAAATCATTACTCATATTCGCACATATGAATTGTCTTCAGAAGAACAAACCTTAATTGATGAAATTGATGCATTTCTAATTGATTATGAAACTACTTCATTACCAAATGCGATAGCTCTCGTAGAAGCAAATGATTATGAAGGATTGCGAAAACTTTCGAACGATGGGAGAACTGATACGGTCAACCAATTAGTAGAGTACTCCCATCTATACAACGATAAAATGAAAGATGGTCTGGTTTCTGTTTTCGGAAAGACTACAACTCAACTGAATAACTTCTTTTTACTCTTAATTTTACTCGGAGCCATACTACTTACCTTAGGTGCTTGGATGATTCAACGTGTTCTTTCTCGTATCATTCGACCTATTGAACAAATGAAATCAGCTGCAGATAGTTACCAAAACGAACAACAATTCACTTTCCGACCTACTAAACGATCAGACGAGATTGGTGCCTTATCCGATTCCTTCGCCAAAATGATCAACATCATCCAATCAAATGAACAAGAATTGGTTTCGCAGAACGAAGAACTTCTATCTCAACAAGATGAATTAGTGGATAGACAGCTTAAAATGGAAGACGCTCTCTCCGAAGCCCGTTATTCTAAAGTACGTCTCGAACGCTACAACGACCTGAATCACCAATTATCTTTCTCACTCGATAAACAGGCATTAGCTGATAACGTTCTTGATTATTTTGACGAGTTGTATTCAATCGACGTCGGTGCTTTTTGGCTCCCGCAAAATGGCGAGCATTCCTTAAAAGGATTTAGCGAAGAAATGTTCGACGAATTCAAGGAAAATCAGCTTTCCTACGTGCATCTACGACTTCAAAGTGAACCCTACTTTATTATTAAGAGACAGGCTGATTATGAAAAAGGTATTTCAACTTCACCGACCTATGTATACGACTTTTTCACTGCCATAAAAGACAGCAAGGGCCGATTCAGTACAGCTATTTCATTGTCAAGGATTGGACGCCCCTTTACTAAAGAAGATACCCATGATATCTACGGTCTTATTAAACGTGTTTCCTTGGCGGTCGACAGGATTATTCAATACGATATTATTAATCGCGAACGTACACTCAACCAAAACATTCTCGACAGCGTCAATGAAAGTATTCAGTTCGTTTCGAAGGCTGGAATCATGGAAAAGCATAATCGTGCCTTATTCGGCCTTCTCGATTTACCCACTAATCAGTCGGATGACGAATTGTCCAAAGAGCAATGGCTGCAAGGATTCCTGGATAAGACGCATGACCAAGGTCAGTTGCAAGTCTTTTTCGAAGCATCACTTTCGTCTCAAGCAGAAAGTGTTTCTCAAACGTTCTATACAATTGAAGGAGAAATACCAAAAGTTATGAACGTCTACAGTCTCCCCGTTATGATTGAAGGTAACAAAGCAGGTACCATTTTTGTTCACCGGGATATTACACAGGAGCATGAAATCAATCGCATGAAAACCGAACTCGTATCGACCGTGAGTCATGAACTACGGACACCATTATCCAGCGTGCTAGGCTTTACTGAGCTTCTTCTATCCAGAGATATGGATCCTGCACGACAAAAACGCTATCTCGAGACTATCCATAAAGAGGCAAAAAGATTAACAACACTTATTAATGATTTCCTCGACTTACAGCGAATGGAATCAGGTAAACAGTCTTATAATATGAGCGAAATCAATATTTTTGATATTGCTCAACAAACCGTTGAACTCTTTCCAATCAGCGATTCACATTCATTTGAAATTATCGACAACACAACCAATTCGCCTCTCTATGCGGATGGTGATCGACTCGTACAAGTGTTTACAAATCTATTCAGCAACGCCATTAAGTTTTCCCCTGAAGGCGGTAAAATTACCGTTTCCCTTGTAACTGAACAAGACCGCGTTGTCGTTTCCATTAAGGATAATGGAATTGGTATTCCGCAAAATCAGGTTGTACATATGTTTGAAAAGTTTCATCGCTTTGATAACAGTTACAGCCGTAAAATCGGTGGAACCGGGCTTGGGCTGTCCATCTGTCGTGAGATTATTGAGAAACACGAAGGCTCAATCTGGATTGAATCAGAAGAAAACAAAGGGACTAACGTTTCGTTCTCATTGCCAATTAAAACGAAGGTTACGAATGAAATGCTTTCTTTGAATGCACCTTCAGTTGTCATCGTTGAAGACGATTCAAGCATTGCTTTGCTCCTTGCTGAAGGGTTAATAATGAAAGGTTTTTCCGTTATACATCATTCTGAAGTCGATGCTGCTTTCAATTACGCAAAAGAGCAACAACCCGACTGTATGGTGATCGACCTCATGTTAGGCAATAATCAAACAGGATGGGATCTCATCAGACATTTAAAAGAGGAAACATCGACTCAACAGATTCCTATTATTATTTCATCCGCTCTCGAAAAGCAAGAGCAGCTAATTGAACAATTCCACGTAGAACACTATATGACAAAGCCTTATCCTCTTCACAAATTGTCTGAAACTGTTTTAACGGCATTGCACATCAAAGATGGTCGAATTTTGTATCCAGATTCATCACGAAATAGACTATAACGCAAAAGAAGCCTCTGGAATTGAGCTAATTCCAGAGGCTTCTTTTTATAAGGCTCAATCGCCTAAAATTTGATTGACGAGCGTGACCAATTCAGCTGGACTGAACGGTTTTGGCATAAAATAGTTTGCTCCATAGCTATGAGCCATTTCCCGATCGGCTTGCTGCGCTTTTGCTGTCAGCATAATGACCGGAACTTCAAGCGCAAGGGATTGCATTTTCTCAAGCACTTCCATGCCAGTCAAATGAGGCATCATATAATCGAGAAGAATCAGATCATATCGATTACTCGTTATTTTTTCATAACCCTCCTGTCCATCTTCAGCTTCTTCAATTGTATACCCCTCGAATTCCAGCGTATCGGTAATCAGCATTCGTAAAATCTCTTCGTCATCTACAACCAGAATTTTTTTCGACCCCATCATCAGTTAGCTCCCCTGCCATTCAATTAAATAATCTGTTCGCCATTTGCTGTATGCGTAACAGGACATCCTTCGGCTTGACCGGCTTCATAATATAATCATCCGCCCCAAGCCACAACGCCGCCTTCACATCAGAGTCACTTGCTCGTGCAGTCATCATAGATACCAGTATGTTTTTTTCAACTCTAAGTCTCTTTAAACGGCTTAGAACCTCAAGTCCATCCATTCCAGGCATGATACCGTCCAGTAGGACGATGTAATGTTCTTCCTTACTATACCAGTCGGTTTCGAGAAATGTCGGACCATCCTTAAACGCTTCTACAGTGATGTCAATGTCAGGTAACGTCCATTTAACTAACTCCTCCTGGAGCATTCGACGTATCAACGCGTCATCGTCCACGATAATAACATGTAGCTTACGCTTTACATGCGACTTGTGTTCATCAAAAATAACAGTCCGATTGCGTCCAGTACGTTTTGCTTCATAAAGCGCTTGGTCTGCTGATGATACTAGCTTGTCTACGTCACCAGAATATGTTGCGATTCCAGCGGAAAATGTAACAGAAAACTGACGAGCCGATTTTTGAAAGACGATTGCATTAAATTTTTTCCGGACTCTTTCTACGAATTGGGAAGATTCTTCATCATTTGATCCTGACAGAAGAAAAGCAAATTCTTCGCCTCCGTACCTGAATACACCATCCAACTCTCTCTTTTCAGCTAACATTACCTCGCCCAACTTTCGGAGTACTTCATCCCCCATTGGGTGACCATATACATCATTCACTTGCTTGAAGTGATCGATATCCAGCATAACAAATGAAAAGTGAACCCCTGACCTGTTAAACGTTTCCGCAAAGTAATAGATTCTTTCATCAAAATGCCTACGATTCCCTACGCCAGTGAGTCCGTCAGTCGTGATTGACCTAGCAGTGGTTTTTCGTATCCCATCACGATTGAATAAATAAGGTATGAACATTTCTATATCAATGGGCTTACCGATAAAATCCATCGCCCCCCGTTCATATGCCTTTATCTTATTTTCTCGTGATTGATCGACACTCATAATTGCAATCGTCACTTGCCGTGCATTAGCAGTGTCTTTTATCTGGTCAAGAATCTCAAAACCGCTCACATCTGGTAACATCAAGTCGATTAGTACAAAGTTCGGACTCATTGAATAGAACTGCTCTATACCGCGTTTGCCATTCAAGGCGACGATTACTTGAGCACCCATTTTTTCAAGAAGTTCTTTCACATAAGAAGCAAACTCCAAATCATCATCGATAATCAGTACAAAAGTCTCTTTATCGAACCTCTTGTGGCATTCTTCCGGAACTGTAGATTTATCTTCTTCTCTCGTTCCATCTAGATAACTCCTAATCCTTTTACAAAAGTTTTCAAGGGAGTGAACAGGTATTTCACTATAATTTTCAGATGATAGAATTTCAAGTTGAGAAGAACAAAATGCAGACAAAGCATCTAGTCCAATTGTGCCCGAAGTTCCTTTCAACATATGTAAAAATAGGTACAGTTCATGTTCAGTGATAAACTCCTTTTCTCGCCACTTTGAAAAGGTTGTTTCAATACGTCCGAGGAGCATCAATTGATACTTGCTTTGGTTCATCTTTATGTAATTCCTCCCACTTGAATAACGATTCTACAAACCTTAGTTATGTTTAGTATAATCGATACAAGAATATTCTACAATTAATTCCCAGTTGGTCGTCTGTGGATTTCTTTAGACAATATACTTCTAAAAGTGAGGGATTTCGATATATTTTAATGTCCAAAACTACCTTTCAATACTCATCAGACTGGATCAGCATTTCTCACAAACTTTTCATAATACCAATTTTTTCTAACCCATTTCTAATATACCTCTAATAGTCTACTCATAATTTATCAGTATATTTAAATTACTAAGTCATTAGAGGAGAGATGAGAATGAAAATTGTAATTGTGCCATCTGGGTTTAAAGAATGTTTGGGTGCTGAGGAAGTTGCTTTAGCGATGGAACGTGGCGTGAGACGTGTTAATCACTTTATGGACGTGGAAGTTATTCCAATGATTGACGGCGGCGAAGGATTTGCGAAAACTATTGTTAATCTAAAGGGCGGAACATTACTATACAAAGAGATAACAGGACCCGTTGGCAAAAAAATTCTAAGTTTTTTTGGCATTTTCGAAGAGAATGGCAAACGAACAGCAGTAATAGAAATGGCAGCTGTTGCCGGGCTGAAGCTCGTGCCTCATCATCAACGAAATCCTTTGAAAACAACTACCTACGGCGTAGGAGAGTTGATCAGTGCTGCACTTGACCTAGGCGTTGACAAGATTTTAATTGGCTGTGGTGATTCTGGCACATCCGATGGCGGAGCAGGAATGGCACAAGCATTAGGCGTTCAATTTTTTGATAACAACTGTCGACTCGTAGCGATTAACGGCGGAGAAGATTTGATGAAAGCAAACTCGGTAGCGATTACAAATATAGATCCACGTCTAGCTACCGTTACGATAGACGTAGCGTGTAATTGGACCAATATTTTATGTGGCGAAAAAGGTGTCGCCCGTGTCTTCGGACCGCAAAAAGGAGCGACTCCAGAACAAGTTGATCAATTAGCAGTTGGATTAGACCACTATGCTGCTTTAATTCAAGAGACCGTAGGGATAGATGTTCGGTCATTGCCAGGCAGTGGAGCATCAGGTGGATTAGGTGCAGGACTCATTGCATTTACCGGAGCCCAGTTACATCCAAGATTCGACATCATTATGAACTATATTCGTATAGAAGAAAAAATTTTAACAGCAGACATTGTCTTCACCGCGGAAGGCAGTTTAGATTTCCAAACACCAAATGGCAAGATTCCGTCTGAAGTAGCACGAATTGCCAAACTAAATAATATCCCTGTAATTGCTATTACAGGAACAATCGGCAAAGGAGCAGCCGTAAACTACGACGCGGGAATCGATGCATACAGCAGTATTATTCAAAAACCAACAACCTTAGAGAATGCTATGAAAAATGCACCACTATGGATAGAAGAAAGTACGGAGTCCGCGTTTAGGCAAGTAGCAATTGGATTGGGCATTGCAAAAAAAATGTATTATAAGGAAAGTGTGAAACCATAATGATTACACGGATGGAGAAACTAAAGAGTAAACATACATGGATGGATCAATTAACAATAAAGCCCATAGTAATCATCAGTATACACTTCCTGCTGTTAGTTGTTATCGTCTTAATCGATGACCTAGACTACTCAGCAAAAATAGCATTATTTGCTTTCTTATCAGCGATGACACTGTGGGTTACAACTAAAATTCCAGCAGGATATGTCGCATTGGCACTTATTGTGTTCATTATCATAATGAAGGCAGAAGGCCCGGAGCTCTTATACCATGCAATGTCAGAGGAAGTCGTTTGGCTAATGGTAGGTTCTTTTATAATTGGTGAGGCAGTCAAACAATCTGGGTTAGCACAACGATTAACCCTTTCAATACTAAGGAAATCAAACAATAAAAACAGTGTTCTCTTGGGGATGAGTTCTGTATTAGTTACATCTGCTTTTTTTGTCCCTTCTACCTCGGGGCGAGCAGCGTTAGCGATGCCAATCATAAATCAACTAGGCCAAAAGTTCTCAACAAAGGAACAAAGCGTACTCACTATTTTAGCACCCGTAATTATTTTAATGAGTACATCTGCTACACTAATCGGCGCGGGCTCACATTTAATTGGCGTCAGTTTACTCGAAAGTACGGTCGGCCAATCCATTTCTTATAGCCAATGGTTCATCTGGGGAGTTCCATTTGCTATCGTCATCTCACTTGTCTCTTATATCGTCATTAAATGGATGTTATGGCCGAAAGATGGCTTGAAGGAAATAGAAAATGTGCAAACTGAAGAACAAGCGATGAGTAGTAAAAAGATGAACGGCAAAGAAAAGAAGACCTTAATCTTGCTTGCATTTTTGATAGTAGGTTGGATGACAGAAAGTATACACGGCTATGATATAGCTTTTGTTACGATGGTTGGGGCAGTCATCGTAATGCTACCCACTTATGGAATTGTCAATTGGAAAACTGGGATGAAGTCCGTATCATGGAATTTAATCATATTTGTTGCAGCAGCAACTGCACTTGGAAGAGTACTAGTAGATTCAGGTGTCGTCGCGTGGATTGAAAAAAAAATGTTTAGTGTGCTGCAGCTGTTTATAGATGCACCAGAATGGCTTATTGTTTTTATCATCTTGTTTGTAACAGTCACAAGTCATTTGTATATTACATCACATACCACACGCGCAGTCGTCTTTATTCCTAGTTTATTATTATTTAGTGAAACAATCGGAATAGACCCTACGACTGTCGTATTCTTAAGTCTAATTGGCATGAACTATTGTGTGACGGTTCCTGTCAGTTCGAAAGCGTTGCTGCTTTTTTATGAAGAAGGAGCCATTTCATATGACGCAAAACAACTGATAAAAATCAGCGCACTATTAATGCCTCTTTATATACTAGTGATGATGTTGTTCTATTTCACCTATTGGCAGTGGGCGGGTATGCAATTGTGAAAAGTGATAGGTTCTAAAACAGTTCTGAACTGTTTTAGAACCTTATTTTTTTAGAAGACCATCACCCTGTTTTTGATTGCTACGCGTTTGTTGATTAATCAAATTAACAGTAAGTAACTTGATCACCCCCTCGGTAAAATTTTAATGAACATTTCGTCGAGAGCGAGTCATTGAGTTTCAATATCTAATCTAGACTGAGAAGTTCGATATTTATAGAATTTATTATTCAACTATACTTGAACTATAAACCTATAATGTATATACTTGGTTAAAATGGGAGGTGCATTAATATGAACATATTAACAATTACAGGTAAAAAAAGAGAATCATACAAAGTAGAACTCGAGCATTCGTTATTGTGGGAATGTGCATTAGGCATTGCCGCTATCACAAATTCTCCTTTACTGGACACGTTAGAGAAAAAAAGTGAATTTGAAAAGCTTAGACAGAAAATGCCTGAAGAGTTAATAAGAGAACTTAAGTATGTAGAAGAACACAATACATGGAAAAGTTTACTTCAGCTTTTACACGCTTTCGAAAAAAATTCGAATGATCTAGAGAAATTCAAGGACTATGTCAATAACCTAGGCGCTGTAGAACTTAAGTATAGTTGTCTTCCATACTTCGGAATAAATTTTCAAGATAAGAGAATGCTTGCGGCAAATGGAGACATGGAATCAGTCGCCTTAATGACACAAGCAGCAAAAGAAAATCAGTTTCTCCCCACTTATATCGAATTTATAAGCCAGGTTGATGTCGTTGATTTTAAAAATCATTTACTTCATGTAATGTCTTTGTGGGTTGAAACAGTCCTTCATGCAGATGCGGATCAGTTGCTAGCCATTTTAGAAAGAGATTTCAATGAAAAAAACAGCATGAAAGAAAAATTATCTCCTGAAGAGTTTGTTTCGTGGTCTACTGGTGGAACAGAATATGCACCTGAGCCAAGTGTTCATCGAGTTTTATTGATCCCCCAACTGACGTATCGCCCCTGGACAATTATGTCGGATATTGAAGAAACAAAAGTTTTTTATTATCCTGTTCCGAATAAAAGCATTGATCCTAGCGACAAGTACCTTCCCAACTACTTTTTAATTCAAAAACATAAGGCATTGGGAGACGAAGTGAGGCTACGAATGATTAAGCTATTATCTGAACGTGATTGTTCGTTAAAGGAAATAACTGAGCAGCTTGAACTTGGAAAATCAACTGTTCATCATCATCTAAAAATTTTAAGGGCTGCCTCATTAGTTGGTCAAAAAGCATCCAATTATTATTTGAAAGAAAAATCCGTTGCTTCCTTGCCCGAAGAGCTAGAACTCTATTTGAACCAATCATGACTTAAGGGAGCGGCGACTTATGAGCAATCATGTCTTGAAAAACCGAGGATTTGTTTCATTATGGGCTGGAAGTGCAATTTCCGAATTAGGCGGCTCCTTTGGGACATTTTGTAATTCAATTATTGTTTATGAACTTACAGGGTCAAAGCTTGCTCTGGGTAGCATGTGGTTACTTTACTTCATCCCTTCTATTTTGCTACAACTGGTTAGCGGTCCGTTCATCGATAAGTGGAGCCGTAAATGGATCATGATTTTCTCTCAGTGGACAAGGGCAGTCGTTTTTCTTGTTCCTCTTTTATCGGTCATGTTCGGTGGTTTGCAGGTGTGGCATATATATCTAATTCAAATCGTAATTGGGCTTGTTACACCGCTTTACGTTCCCGCTAGTCAGGCCATTACTCCAACAATCGTCTCGAAGGAGCAGTTACCTACGGCCAATGCCTATCTTGATGGAACAACAAGGCTCATGATGTTCTTAGCACCGATGGCTGGTGGGATTGTTATTAACTATATGGGAACGGATTCAACCTTGTTATTCGTATTTATATCGCTTACGTTAAGTGGGTTTCTTCTTTTACGGATGGAAGAGCAAAGAGTTCCTCAAAAAATACGTACAACTTGGTTGGAGCAGTTTAAAGAAGGTATCCAGTACTTCTTCCAAGAACGAACAATCGTGTGGCTTGGGTTCTTCCTTGCTTTCGTACAGTTCGGAGTCGGTGTCACAATAGTTATCAACTTGCCCTATATCACGGATGTTTTGAATGGGAACTACGAAGATTATGGCTTATTTATGGCCGGCTTTCCTTTAGGCTATGTGATTGGATCTATGCTGATCGGGAGGTTGAAATTTCACAGTAGAAGAATGTTGATGCTTGGTTCGTTGGTGATCGCTGGATTTACTTACATTGCATTAGGGCTTATTCAATCGATACAGCTAGCGATTGTTGTTGAAATAATTGCCGGAATTATGATGGCCTTCTTCAGTATCCACAATATCACGATTTGTCAGCAGGCGGTTCCGAATCATTTGATGGGGAAAGTTATGTCGGTTCGATTAGTTATTATTCGAGCTGCGCTGCCTATCGGAATTGTTGTTGGCGGTGTTGTGAGTGAGTTATGGGGGATCAGGCCTCTATTCGTCCTAATTGGTTCAATCATCAGTATCGTGTCAGTGATAGGTATCGTCTTTCCTTATTTCAAGTTCATTGATGGCCCCTCCAAATCTGATTTATTGCATGAAAAAGGATAGCTGCGTGCAGTGTCATACTGCACATGGCTATCCTTTTTACTTACAATATCTCGCAAACCCGTCCAACTTGTCCGTCTTCCAAGCGTACTTTAATGCCGTGCGGGTGGAAGCTTGAGTTCGTCAGTAAATCTTTAACGACTCCTTCAGTCTTCACACCCGACCGTTGATCTTTTTTCAAGATGACTGCCACTTTTAAACCAGGTGTTACATCTGCACGATTCTGTCCACTCATTTATTACTCTTCCTCTCTTTTTTGAAACATACTTTGTACGACGTGTGCGGTTCCAGTATGTAGCTGGCCTTCCACACGATTGACTTCCCCAATATGGAAGTGTTTGACGAAATAACCCTCGAATTGTTCCAGCATCTGAACTGGATCACACAGCATTTCTTCGACACGCGGGCCGCCTGTTCCATAGTCGATTTGATCTTTCGTATACAGTTCGCTTATATAAAAGCCGCCTGGTTTCAATGCCCTTTTTATACCTGATAACGTACGGTTCATAACGTTTCCCGGGAAATGCCCAAAGATGTGGACGATAGCATCCCATTGTTCTTCTTCCCAGATCACTTCCGACAAATCTCGAAGTTCTGTTTTTACGACGACGCCTTTTTCATCTGCAAACTGCTTGGTTTTCTCCAGTCCGGCTGGCGCATAATCCCATGCCGTCACGTCGAAACCAAGCGTCGCTAAGTAAACAGAGTTTCGACCTTCTCCTTCTGCGATACATAGCGCTTTACCCTTAGGCAACTGCTGTGCCGCCTCCACGAGAAATTCGTTGGGTTCTTTGCCATAGACATATTCTTTTGTGGAAAAACGCTCATGCCAACTGTTCGTCATTTGTCGGACCCCTTTTTCTATATATGATGAACTAAATAATTCATTTGAATTCGCTACGGCGCTAAGGGATGCTTTCACTCAGTTTATATAGGGATTCATTTGTTCAATACAGATAGGTTGATTCTAGCTTACCACATTATAAGTGAGGATTTTGTATGAGTTAAGGTAGGCCAAAGCTATTTTATGAACACCTACCATTCATCCCATGAAAACGAGACTTTCCACAAATGCATCCAGTCGCTCTTCCATCATTGCATCCGTCAACCCGGTTACACCAAAAGTCGCCCATCCGCTATAAACAGTCGGAGGGCCTTCAAGAATATCGAATGCCGACACAATGTCCCAATACGAATTGTATGTAAACGTAGAACCGGCATGCTTTTCATAGGCTGTCAAAAATAAATCTGCTATTTCCACGCTATACAATAGCGCAAGATTGACCCGACAATGACCAACATCTATCCCAACTGGACCGCGACATGCGTTCGGCCAATCAACGACTCCAGTCACTTCACCATCTAGCCACAATACATTTGTAGGATGGAAATCTCGGTGAATGAATGTCTCCTTGAATGCTGGTGTCTCGGCTTTTAATCGGTCAAATGCAGCCTGCCACTTATCTGGTTTTTTTGTCCACTCTGGTATTTCAATCTCATCACGATTTGTATAGGATTCATATACCCATGGAAAGTCATCCGCTGTTATCCGATGAATTTTCGCCAGTATTTCCGCTAAACCATCCGTCCATTTATTGAAATCATCCGGTAAAATTTCAACCTTCCCTTCAACTTTCGTCATGAGCACAGACGGCAACCCACTCGCCTTTCCTGCTTCATCAAACGCAATAAGTAATGGTGCCGGAAGTCCGTTAGCTGATGCATGTTTGAGACTCGTCGACTCATGTTGGACGAGATCGGGTTCTTCCGAGAGCCATTCCATATTGTCGAACTGACGTAAAACAAGCGTCGAGTTGTCCGTTGTCACTTCATAAAGGATGGAAGATGTGCTACCCGGAAGTCGTTTCATTGACTGAACAGCGACATCTATTTCATTCTCTACCCAGTTCTTTGCTTTCTTAATGTTCATCACCTCTATACATCACTTCACCTGCGATAACAGTCAGCATAACAGTTGCGTTCACTATCTCTTCATCTTTCACTTGGAATAAATCCCTGTCGAGCACAGTGAAATCAGCATCGAATCCTGGCGCAAGCTTACCGCGAACATCCGCTTTCCCGATTGTGCCTGCACTTCCCGTTGTAAATAAACCGACCGCTTCAAAGCGACTCAATTTTTCATTAGGCAAATAGCCTTCATGGGTTTCTCCAGGTTTCCGACGCGCCGCCGCTGCATATATGCCAAGCAATGGATCAACCTCCTCAACCGGTGCATCCGAACCACCACCGCAAATGAACCCACGGTCCAGTAACTTTTTCCAAGCATAAGCCCAGTCAAGACGGTCCTCCCCTAAACGATTCATGACCCACGGGAAGTCTGACGACACAAACACCGGCTGTATATCAAGGATGACTGGCAGTTTTTCCATCCGCTCGACTAGATCTTCACGCAAGACATTTACATGAATAAGTCGATCACGTTTGCCAGTAGGTACCGGGTACTTCTCAATCACATCGAGTGCTTTTTCAGCAGCTGCATCCCCAATGACATGGACAGCAATCGCTTCTCCATACTCGCGTGCGAGAGCGACTATCGCATCGATTTCTTCGTCTGTAATGACTGTCATACCGGACGTTTCCGGCGTATCTGCATACGGTTTACTTAACAATGCAGTTTTACCCCCAAGTGCTCCGTCGATGAAAAACTTCACTTCGCCTGGATCAATCCAAGGTTCATTATAAGTAGCTCGTTCTTCCATCAATTGCTTGAATACAGTTGACCGTCGCAATAGATGTGCGCGGAATTTCTTCTGTTTACCAATAACGTTTTTGAACGCTTGTAGCGGATTTTTGTAATCGCCGTAATAACCAAGATCATCTGTTACGCCCCCTGTTAATCCAAGTGACAGCAAATCATCAACGGATTTGTCTAAAGCCCGTGTCAATGATTCTTCTGTCGGCTCCGGAATGAGGGCTAGCACCATTTCCTGCGCTCCCTCTTTCAAGTAGCCCGTCGGTTCACCGTTCGCATCGCGCATAATGGCACCGTCTTCAGGATCGAGTGTATCTTTTGAAATACCTGCCAGCTCAAGTGCTTTTGAATTTGCGAGTGCAGCATGCCGGCATGTTCGCTTCAAAATCATAGGGGAATCCGTCACCTTATCCAATTCATAACGTGTAAGTATCTTTTTATCTGGAAAATTGTTTTCATTCCAACCCTCTCCGATAAACCATTCATCTGATTTTAAATCGGGGTAAGCATTTATAAGCATGTCCATCATGTCATCAGCGGACGATGCCTTCGATAAATCCAGACTCAGTAACTTTTCACCGTGGCCAATCATATGCATATGACTATCGACGAATCCTGGATAAAGAACGGAACCTTGTAAATCAATTTCATTATCTGCTCGTTCTTTTAAATCCTCATATGTACCAACTGCACTAATCTTACCGTTTTCTGTGAGCAGTGCCTCAACTTGGTCGCCTTCTTGTTCCATCGTATACATCGTGCCGTTATGCCAAAGTGTTTTCATGCAAAATCCCCCCTATCTCTATAGTTATATTCTAAACTTTCGGTCATTCACGAGCAACATTTTGAATAGGAATGTTACAATTAAGATTACTGATTAGGAGGAATTTATATGAGATTAACTGTTTACCTGGCAGGAGAAATCCATAGTTCTTGGCGCGAGGAAGTGAAGATGAAAGTTGCTGCACTTAATTTGCCAATCGATTTCGTCGGTCCCATGGAAAACCACGACCGTTCTGATAACATCGGGGAAGATATTCTAGGCAAGCAACCGAATGCAGTTTCCAAAGATACTGCAGCGTCTAGCTTCAATAATTTGCGCACGGAGCTGTTATTGAAGCAAGCCGATCTTGTCATTGCTTTATTCGGGGAGAAATATAAGCAGTGGAATACTGCGATGGATGCGAGTGCCGCCGTCGCATTCGGCAAACCGCTCATTCTTATTCGCAATGAACAACACCATCATGCACTGAAAGAACTGTCGCGCAAAGCAAACGCAACAGTCGAATCAGTAGATCAGGCTGTAAAAGCGTTACATTATATTTTCGAATAACCTCAGCTATCATACGGGCTGCCCTATTCTCTTTAGGGCATGCCTTTTTTGTTTTTGAGAGGTTGCTACACCGAGCATATATAGCAGACAACCGACCATATTTCTGCCCACACAAATCATATAACCCCCTACCTCATTTACAAAACCTTAATATCCCCTTCACACGCGCTAAACAATACCCCGCTATCATATGAATTGTAGTCAAAACACTTTAGGGGGACAACAACAGATGAAAAACATGAAGACACTTGCAACACTCGGACTCGCATGCTCGATTTTCCTAGCAGCTTGCGGCGGAACGGACGGCAATACATCAGCTAAAACAGGCGAAAGTTTGAGCGGTAGTGTAGCAGGCGACGGATCGTCCACTGTTGCCCCAATCATGGAAGCGATTGTTGAAGAATATGCACAAGCCGAAAAAGACGTTAAAGTTTCCGTAGGTGTTTCTGGTACAGGTGGTGGATTTGAGAAATTCATCGCTGGTTCAACAGACTTTTCAAATGCATCACGTCCAATTAAAGATGAAGAGAAAGCTAAGCTTGACGAAGCAGGCGTTGACTATACTGAACTAAAAATTGCGAACGATGGTTTGACAATGGTTGTTAATAAAGAAAACACTTGGGTCGATTCACTTACTGTCGAAGATCTCACGAAGATGTGGACTGAAGATGGAACGGCTAAAAAATGGTCTGACATTAATCCAAGCTGGCCTGCAGAAGAAATCGTCTTCTATTCACCAGGTACTGATTCTGGAACATATGACTACTTCAATGAAGTTGTCTTAGAAGATGCTGACCTTGTAAAATCTGCAACACTTTCTGAAGATGACAACGTTCTAGTTACGGGCATTAAAGGCGACAAAAATGCAGTTGGATTTTTCGGTTATGCCTATTACGAATCAAACAAAGACTCTCTGAATGCAGTATTAATTGACGGTGTTGAACCGAATGCGAAAACAATTGAGTCCGGCGAATACACACCGTTCTCTCGTCCACTATTCGTTTATGTCAGCAATGCGGCAGTAAAAGAGAAAAAAGAAGTTCGCAACTTCCTGGAATTCGTAATTGATAACTCAGCAGAAATGTCCAAAGCAGTCGGTTATGTACAGCTTCCTGAAGCAGACTATGAAGAAGCACGTAAAACATTGGATTCTGTGAAATAAAACCGGATAATCATCAAACATAGTATCATTTGCGGCTGCCTTGCATATTAAGGCAGCCATTATCCTTTCAACTGTATAACCGAGGAATGAAATTTTTTCCGTGAAGTAGACAACATTCGCATAGGTTCCAAACATTTCTCAGTAAACCCAACACCCTTTAATCCAAAGTTCATAACGGTCCAATGCAACTAAACGACGTTTCATCTAACTAAACAATGCTATTCAATAGGAGGTCCATGGATTGACTTCAATAAAACCAACAGAAAAGTTGCGGACACGTGACGTCATTGCTGCTGCGAAGAAGAATGAGAAATTCGGAAAAATTATTCCGCACCTCTTACTCGCCGTTACTTCTGTTACTGTACTGGCAACGTTCGGAATCATCTACACACTACTAAAAGAGACATTCATTTTTTTCCAAGAAGTTAAGATTGCCGACTTCGTTTTCGGCACAGAATGGGCACCTTTTTCCAATGCTGATCAGACTTTCGGCGTTCTTCCCTTGATAACCGGAACTTTGAAAATCGCAGGCGTCGCACTTCTTATCGCGGTCCCCTTCGGACTTGCATGTGCAATTTTTCTCAGTGAATATGCATCACCAAAAATTAAAAAGTACATCAAACCAATCATTGAGTTACTAGCCGGTATCCCAACGATTGTTTACGGATTTTTCGCCTTAACAGTCGTCACGCCTTGGCTCCAGTCATTCATTCCACAGTTAAAATTATTTAATGCACTAAGTGCCGGTATCGTAGTCGGGATTATGATTTTACCTATGATTATCTCACTTTCGGAAGATGCGCTTTCTGCAGTTCCTGCTGCATTCCGCGAGGGGTCTTATGCGCTCGGTTCTACTCGATTCGAAACAGCTATCAAAGTTGTCTTTCCCGCAGCAATTTCCGGGATTGCCGCGTCGATTATTCTTGCTGCATCACGCGCCGTAGGAGAAACAATGATTGTTTCTCTTGCCGCCGGTTCCACACCAGTATTCAATATGGACTTTACAGGTTCAATTCAAACGATGACTTCTTATATCGTTCAAGTCGCAACAGGCGATGCAGGCTATGGTACAACAATTTATTACTCCATTTATGCTGTTGGTTTCACGTTATTCCTGTTCACTTTCCTAATGAACAGGACTGCTTTATACATTAAGACGAAATTCAGGGAGGAATACTAATATGGACCGCGTTCTACAGTCAAAAACAAATCGTCGAATTGCTAAAGATTCAGCGATGAAATGGCTGTTCGGTGCCATTGTCGCCGCAATACTCGGAATTACCGCCTTCTTATTTTACGGCATTGGGGCAGATGGGGTCGAACGGTTGAACCTTTCATTCTTTACGAATTTCGGTTCCCGCTTCCCTGAAAAGGCGGGCATTAAAGCAGCCCTTATCGGTACACTAGCCCTTATGGCCGTCGTTATCCCAGTATCGATGTTTCTAGGCCTTTGTTCGGCTATTTATCTTGAAGAATATGCTAAAAAAAATAAATGGACATCTTTTATTGAAATGAATATTAGTAATCTTGCCGGCGTACCTTCTGTCGTCTTCGGACTTCTTGGACTAACTTTGTTCGTCCGTGCACTATCACTCGGTAACAGTATCCTTGCAGCTGGCCTGACGATGAGTTTGCTCGTCTTACCAATCATCATCGTAGCTTCCCAAGAGGCGCTTCGTTCCGTTCCCGACACACTTCGAGAAGCTTCATACGGCATGGGCGCAACAAAATGGCAAACGATCATTCATGTGATTTTACCGTCCGCAATAGGCTCCATTTTAACTGGAAGTATCTTATCCTTCTCACGTGCCATCGGTGAAACAGCACCGCTTATCGTTCTGGGAATTCCGGTTATCGTTCAATTTCTGCCAACTGGACCACTAAGCACATTTACAGCTCTTCCGATGCAAATTTACGATTGGGCAAAACGCCCGCAACCAGAATTCGCGGATGCCGCTTCAGCGGGTATTATCGTCCTAATGGCCATGCTCATTATAATGAACGGATTCGCTATTTATTTTAGAATTAGATCAGAGAAAAAGCTTCAAAATCGATAGGAGGATTATTATGACAACACTCATTCGGCCTACTGAAGACACCAAGCTCCGCGTCATGAAAAATGAAAACTGGACAAAAGCCGTTTATGAAACAAACGGTTTAAATCTTTGGTATGGTACAGCACATGCGCTTAAAAACATCGATTTGTCCATCAATGAAAAAGAAGTAACTGCGATTATCGGCCCTTCCGGCTGCGGAAAATCTACGTATTTAAAAACATTGAACCGCATGGTAGAAAATGTAGGTGGCGTCACCATTTCCGGTAATGTAACATTTATGGGTAACAATATTCTTGGCAAGGCAATGCCTGTTGAACTGCTTCGTTCAAAAGTAGGCATGGTGTTCCAAAAGCCAAATCCGTTTCCAAAATCAATCTACGAAAACGTTGCTTACGGCCCTAAAATTCACGGCATCCGCAATAAAGCGATGTTGGATACAATTGTTGAAGATAGCTTACGAAAAGCGGCTCTTTGGGATGAAGTAAAAGACCGTCTTAACAAGAGCGCTTACGGACTTTCCGGTGGACAACAGCAACGACTCTGTATTGCTCGCTGTCTCGCAGTAGACCCGGAAGTAATCTTAATGGATGAACCAACTTCAGCGCTAGACCCGGTATCCACACATAAAGTCGAAGAATTGATTCGCAATATCAAAAACGACGTGACAATTGCAATCGTCACACATAACATGCAGCAGGCAGCACGCATTTCAGATCGTACTGCATTTTTCTTGAATGGTGAAATTATTGAATGCGACCGTACATCTACACTGTTCAGTACACCAACAGATGAACGCACTGATGACTACATCAACGGCCGATTTGGTTGAAAACTAAATAACGGCTATAGAATTAATAAAGGATATCTGCTAGATAGTGTCTCCACTATCTAGCAGATATCCTTTTTACGTTCTTGATAGTATACAAAAACGAAGATGCCATAAGAGCATCTTCGTTCAATGATTCAATAAGTTATTCTGTTCCCATTTCCTCTTGTACAACATCGACAATGCGTTGGACAAGAAGTGCACAATCTTCTTCAGTAGGTGCTTCTACCATGACGCGCACAAGTGGTTCAGTTCCTGAAGGTCGAACAAGAACACGACCGTTGCCAGCCATTTCTTTTTCTACATCCGCTATCACTTTTGCAACTCGTACATTATCCGTCACCGCATTTTTATCCGTAACACGCACATTAATAAGTTTTTGTGGATAAACTATCATTTCTGCCGCTAGTTCGGAAAGTTTCCGTCCAGAAAGCTTCATAATATTAACAAGCTGAAGTCCTGTAAGAAGCCCGTCTCCAGTTGTATTGTAGTCGTGGAATATAATATGGCCTGATTGTTCGCCGCCCAAATTATAATTCCCTTTTCTCATTTCTTCGACAACATATCGATCACCAACTGCGGTTTTAATACTTTTCATGCCGTTATTCGAAAGTGCTTTATAGAAACCTAGATTACTCATAATTGTTGAGACAATCGTTCCTGATTTAAGACGACCTTCTTCATGTAAATGACGTGCGATGATGAACATAATTTGGTCACCGTCGACAACTTTACCATTCTCATCGACAGCGATAAGACGATCACCGTCTCCGTCAAACGCCAAGCCGATATGGGCACCTTTTTCAACAACGAGTTTACCTAATTCTTCAGGATGAGTCGAACCAACACCGTCATTAATGTTCAAGCCGTTTGGCGATGCACCCATCGTTGTCAGGTCCGCATCGAGATCAGCAAAGACATGTGTCGCAAGTGTCGATGTCGCACCGTGTGCACAATCGAGTGCAACATGAATACCCGTGAATTCCTCGTTGACTGTTTGTTTTAAGTACTGGATATATTTATGTCCGCCTTCAAAATACTCTGTAACAGAACCTACGTCTGCTCCAGTTGGACGCGGCAACGAGTCCTCTTGTGCGTTTAGCAGTTGCTCAATTTCCTCTTCCTGCTCATCCGTTAGTTTGTAACCATCTGCACCGAAAAATTTAATGCCATTGTCTTCGACAGGATTATGTGAAGCCGAAATCATGACTCCGGCCTGTGCATTCATGACGCGCGTCAAGTAAGCGACACCTGGTGTGCTGATAACCCCAAGAGTCATCACTTCAACACCCGTCGATAAAAGACCCGCAATTAAGGCATTTTCAAGCATATGACCTGAGATACGTGTATCTCTACCGACAAGTACTTGTGACTTTCCTGATGATTCTTTCGTTAACACATGCCCACCCATTCTACCTAATCTAAAAGCAAGCTCCGGTGTCAATTCTTTATTTGCAACCCCACGGACACCATCGGTCCCGAAATACTTTGTCATTTCCATTCTCCCTTTCAATCCTGCACATTCAACCGAATGCTAAGCAAGTTCAATATGCATCGTTACTTCTTTATCTGATAGTATCCATTGGACATTTGGAGGTCCTTCAACCGTGACCAAGAAGTTCTGTTCTCCTTCATCTGTTGTTTCAGATGCATCGACAGAGACGGTGAAATCCGATTTCTCCAATCTATCAATTACATCTTGTTCCCCCGTAACAGTTAGTACAACCAAACCATCCTCCGGTTTCAGAAATGTACTCGAAAACTGTTCATTAAGTCCCTTTATCGTAACAGGTATATCTATAAATTCCTTCGAAGTAACTTCCACGTTCTCGACTGGCGGTTCAGGTTTGATTACTTCCAATTCTGTATCATTCACTTCTGTTTCGACTGTTTCATCGACTGTTGCATCGACTTTTACTTTAATTTTATCCAGGGACATCTTTGAAACACCTTTAGGTTTTTTCAAATCGATCACCTTTGTTTCTTGTCCATTTACTTCCGATACATCCACATCGACTCTGAATTCTTTAATCTGATCCAAGACTTTCCTTGGACCGGATAAACTAATTGTTTTATCAACAGCTGAAATGGTATCGATAGTGACACCCGAAACGGGAGCTCCACGTGATTTAAGTGTAATTGGCACTTCTTTACTATATTCGGAAATCTCAACTTTGACCGCTACTTGTTCAGGGACAATCGTCACATTCAGCTTCGTCAAATCTTTGTCCAGAACACGGACCCGGGCTTGTTGCTCGAATGATTTGTTAATTACCTTATCTCCTGTTATAGAAGCTTTTACAAAACTGATTGATTCAATGACACTCTTCGCCCCCGTCACTTCGATGGTTGCTGGAACGACATCTATATTAACTACATTGAAATCTTCAGCAAGCAAACGTTCATTCAGTTCAGGGTCAACTCGGAATGATTGTGTGATTTTCTCTTCGATAACGACGGTAACTGACGCCGGATCAAGCCGCACCTGCAATTTTTCCGAAATATTTTCCTCTTGAATACGAACAGTATGCTTGCCCATTGGCAAGTTCGATAAATCAACCCGTAACGTGAAGTCTTTCAGCAATTTCGTAGTCTGAACGATATTCGCGGGTCCTTCAATTGTCATATTGACCGTTTCCGGTACCCCGGTAACGACTAAGTTTTCATTATCGTAATATACTTCTACAGGGACCTCACGAATGATATCCATCGCATCTCCAACAGCTTTGCTACCTTTTTTCTCTTCCGCCTGCACGGTGAAAAAAAGAATTATCGCAAGGAATAAGGCTGTGAAACGAAGAAACCATGGGTTATCCATAAATTTATCCATTTCTTCTCCACCTCCGCTTCCAAATCGAAGTATCCTTCTTTTCAGGTGTTAAGCCGAACCACACTCTTCGCAGCCGTGCTTCAAATTCCTCCATATCAAGATTCCGATCAATATCCCCGTTCGCAGTAAGACTTACTGCTCCCGTTTCTTCGGATACGATAATCGTTACGGCATCCGTTACTTCACTAATTCCAATGGCTGCTCTATGTCGTGTACCAAGTTCCTTGGAGATGAACGCACTCTCAGATAGTGGCAAATAGCATCCTGCTGCAGCAATGCGGTTACGCTGGACAATGACTGCACCATCGTGAAGCGGTGTGTTTGGGATGAAGATATTTATAAGAAGTTCAGATGTAATCAGCGAATCCATGCCGGTACCAGTTTCAATATATTCACTTAGACCTGTTTCCTTTTCAATTGAAATAAGCGCTCCAATTCGACGTTTCGCCATATAACTGACAGATTTCACAAACGCTTCAATCAGTCGGTCACGTTCCTCTTCTTCCTGCATCATTGAACGAGCAAATAGCCGTCCTCTACCAACTTGTTCGAGTGCACGCCGCAGTTCGGGTTGGAAGATAATAATAATAGCCAGAAATCCAAACATCAGAACCTGATCCATCATCCATAGCAACGTATTAAGGCCAAAATACTCGGTCAGATAGCGAGCGATGATAAGAACAAAAATCCCTTTTAAAAGCTGAACCGCTTTCGTTCCTTTTATTATTGTAAATAATTTATAGAATACGAACCAGACGAGAAGCACATCCGCGATATTAATAAGCGCCTCGACTGGAC
Organism: Sporosarcina sp. ANT_H38; assembly: GCF_008369195.1. Lineage (GTDB taxonomy): Bacteria > Bacillota > Bacilli > Bacillales_A > Planococcaceae > Sporosarcina. The sequence continues at coordinate 182,263 of NZ_VOBC01000003.1, forward strand.
TGAAATTGATTAAATCTTGCCATTTGGGCATGTGCTTCGCCTACCTTCATAAACAATTTCTTATCCTAACATTATAGCATATCAGCCCTGTACTGTCCTTTATGAGAAAATGACAAAGAGCGACCGCTTACCACTCGTAGCGGCTCGCATGGATCGCTCATTTTACTCCTCTTCTTCCTTGTTATCTTTTGAAGGCGTAAAGATGTCCTTAGCTGTTTCTTTCATTTTATACCAGAGCCAGTCAAACACTTTGTCGATTTCTTCGCTCTTTCCAGTCACAAACGCTGTGGAGGCCATAAATTTAGAACCCCTGATAACTGTTACGTCGCCATCTACCTCTCCCTCGACACGGAGTGTGCCATTTTTAACAACGATGTCACCTTTAACAGTCTCACCAGCAGGCACGAGTACCGTTTGGCCTTCGATAATTAGATTCGGTTGTTTCGTCACCGAAAACTGCTGATCGTTTCCGTAACTTGAAAATAGTGTAGCACTCATCAGTACTAAAAACATGGCTGCAGCCGCAAAAAACGGGTGTTTTCGTAGCCATCGCTGAGCGCCCGCTTGAGACTTCTCCTTTGGAAGTCGTGCCATGACGCTATCCACAAAGCTGTCTGGCGCTTTTATTTTTGCAACACTTCCTATAAAAGCAATGGACTCAGTTAGGCCATTCATGATTTCCTTACATTCTTTGCAGCTCTCTAGATGTTCTTTCAATATCCGCTCTTCATCACGGCTAATATCACCGTCTAAATACGCGTGCATATAGTGAACGATTTGTTCCGGACACGTATCCATACTAATTCCCTCCTACACATTCCCCATCTGTTTCCTAAGCGCTTCCCGCCCTCTGTGGACACGGGTCTTTACGGTCCCTAGCGGTAATTCCAAAATGTCACCGATCTCTTGCAACGGCAATTCTTCAATATACCTTAAAATGATGACCGAACGGTATTTATCAGGAAGCCTTCCGATTTCGTAATGAATGCGATCCTGTAATTCCATTCTTTCGACTTCCTCTTCAGGCAACTCACCAGATGCAGCAATCTGCGAATACATATTCAGTCCATCTGTACCTGGTACATTCGCATCGAGATAATAATCGGGTTTCTTTTTTCGGATCCGGTCAATGCATAAATTCGTTGCTATCCGAAACAGCCATGTTGAAAACTTCCGCTTTTGATCGAAAGTATGGATATTGATATAGGCACGGACGAATGCTTCTTGCGCGATATCTTCTGCCTCTTGTGCGTTCCCAAGCATCCTGTAACACACTTGGTATAAGCGATGCTGAAATAAAGTCACTACTTCTTCAAATGCATTTTGATCGCCTTTCAGGACTTCATTTACTCGTTTATTGATCAGTTCATCCAATGTATTTTACCCTCCGCCCTATGCGGCTGTCCCTTCTATACGTTTGAAGGTATCGACAGGTTTCATTTTTTTCATTAATTTTATTTTAACAGATATTGTTAGTTATTTCCTTATTATATTTCATGGTTGAAAAAGCAGGAGGCTGTAGATTAAAACGAAATGCGGGATTCGAAATGAAAATGTCATGGGGTGTTGAAGATTCGAGTGGGGTTTCGCAATTTATCCAAGACTTTCCTAAAAAAAAGCCCGTCTACGTTACTAGACGGGCTTCCAAAAGCTGATTAAAGTAGTTTTTCTCCAAACAGTGAACCCATTAAACCCACCGCAACATCAGCTGTTTTATTCTTTTCATCCAGAATTGGATTTACTTCTACAAATTCAGCCGAAGTAATCATACCCGAATCTTCCAGCATTTCCATTGCAAGATGGCTTTCTCGATAACTGATTCCACCCGGCACCGGCGTTCCAACTCCTGGTGTATACAGCGGATCGAGGCCATCCAAGTCAAGAGACAAGTGGACACCGTCGACTTCACGTGAACGTAAATAGATAAGGGCGTCTTCCATAACCGCCGTCATTCCGTAGCGATCGATTTCATGCATCGTGAAGACTTTGACGCCTTGTTCCTTGATCAATTGACGTTCTTCTGGATCCACAGAACGTGCGCCTATGATTACAACATTCTCTGGTTTTACTTTTTGACCTTCATTATGTATATTTACGAGACTTTCATGTCCTAGTCCAACACTTACTGCAAGTGGCATGCCGTGAATATTACCGGAAGGCGATGTCTCTGCAGTATTAAAATCTGCATGCGCGTCATACCAAATGACGCCAAGGTTTTTGTACTTGTCCGAAAGGCCAGCGAGTGTTCCAATAGCAATACTATGATCCCCTCCTAAAACAAGTGGGAATCTACCTGCTTCCACAACTTTCGCCACTTTTTGCGCCAGCTCAGTAGTTGCTTGAATAACTTCATCTAAGTTTTTCAGATTAGAATCATTGTGTTTTTTTCGCTCCACTGCACTTACCTGAACATCGCCCTCATCCGTCACCTGATGGCCAATCGATTCAATTCTTCCTACAGCACCTGCATATCGGATTGCGCTTGGACCCATATCCACCCCACGACGACTTTGTCCAAAATCAAGTGGTACACCTATTAAAGAAATCTTCAAATGTTCCATGTCAAATTACCTCCCTTAATCTATATCTCTAGTATAAGTCCATAGGAAGGTTTGGCTCAACTCAACAGGTATCTGAATATTTATTCGTTTATGGCTTCTTTTCCATGAACTGTTCACAGGTATCTGGCGACGTTGGCTTACTATAATAATACCCTTGGCCCTCGCGACAACCTAATTCCGTCAGGATAGTCACTTGCTCTTCGCACTCAACACCTTCCGCAATCACGTTCAAGCCTACTGTATCTGCTAAAGTTACAATAGCCCTGACGATTGCCTGGCTATCTTCATTTAGATGTATATCTCGTACAAAGGACATATCGATTTTAATCGTATCAGCTGGTAGTTCTTTGATATAACTAAACGTACTATAACCTGTTCCGAAGTCATCGATGGACACCGTAATACCCAATGCCCTTATCTCACGAATTCTTCCCTGCATGTCTTCCCTATCAGCAAATGCACTTTCAGTTAATTCGATTTCAATCAAATCTGTTGTAATACCCGTTTCATTAAGTATTGTCTTAATGGTATTCAAGATTGTCGGTTCTTCCAATTGTACTGCTGACATATTGACTGCAACACGAAAAGTCTTATATCCACTATCCTGCCATTTCTTTGCCTGTCCACAAGCTTCACGCAGCACCCATTCACCTAGAGGTATGATGATTTTTGTCTCTTCCGCCAGGGGAATGAACTTATCGGGTGGAATCCTGCCAAGATCAGGATGATTCCAGCGTACTAACGCTTCAACACCTATCATTTCTCCCGTCTTCAAGTTCACTTTAGGCTGATAATCAAGATGGAGATGACCCAGATGGACGCTTTTCCTCAACTCATTCTCCAGTAAGATTCGTTCCAATGTTTTGGAAGCTGTCCCAGGCTGGTACATCTCACATCCTCCGCCGCCATGCTCTCTGGCGATAGCAAGGGCTTTTTCCGCTTTCATTGCAAGCTCTGTAGGTTTTTTTGCATGTTCAGGGTATAAAGCAATCCCGAAACTTAAAGATGGAGTGTGCATTTGATCTTTTACTTCAATAGGTTCCTCAACATATCGCTTAACTTCTTTTGCCAACTGTTCAGCGTGTTGCGTATCATGTATATCTAACAAAAGTAATGCAAACTCATCACCCGAAAGTCTGCCAATAATAGTACTGTCTCTTAAAAACATCTTTAATCTCTTCGCAATGACGGACAATATATAATCTCCCGCCTCATGTCCAAGCGAATCATTAACATAGCGGAGACGGTCGACATTCATATAAACACAAGCACGATTTGTTCCCTGCTTTTTTGCCACTTCTATTTCTTGCTGGAACATCTTCTGAAATGACGTCCTATTAGGTAAGCTAGTTAGTTGATCATTATAAGCAAGATCACGAATCATTCGCTCAGACTCTTTAATTTCAGTAATGTCATGGCGGATGGAAATATATTGATACGGCTTTCCTTTATCATTTAAAAACGGAACGATGGTCGTATCGACCCAATAATAAGACCCATCTTTGGCTTTATTACAAATTTCACCATGCCATGTATTTCCCTGGCCTATTGTCGCCCACATCTCTTTGAAAAACTTCGAAGGATGAAAACCGGAATTGATAATCCGATGGTCGACTCCTATTAGTTCCTCCATGCTGTATTGTGCTATTTTCGTAAAAAGCTCGTTTACATATACTATTTTTCCCGTACGGTCCGTAATAGCAACGATAGCTGACTGATCAAGAGCATAGGCAATGTCCCTCAGTATTTTCTCAGCACTATGACTACTATTATGGCGAATCAAATCATCTATCATTTTATTATCTACTTGCATAAAATCACCTCTTTCCCGAATAGCTATTTCAACATAACAAAGACTTCCGAAAATAATTATAACCCCATTTAGTCTACAATATATTCATTCTTTCGGGCTATATATGTTGAAATAAAGAATTCCATTGAATTCGAGACTGCGCTAGGGGTAACTCAGTTCATATCGACATATCATTTGATCAATATATAGAATTAAATCTGGCTAAAAATAGAAAAAAACCCTTCTCGCTTATGCGAAAGGGGTTAATAAAACTATTTGTAAATCACATGGTTTGGTAAAGCAAGAAAATGGCTGGGGTAGCTGGATTCGAACCAACGAGTGACGGAGTCAAAGTCCGTTGCCTTACCGCTTGGCTATACCCCATTAATAATTAAGGTTAACTCTTTTCAATGCTTTGCATATTTAACCTTTAAGGTTTACTCTTTTTAATGCTTTGCATTGAAAAAGTATTGGTGGTGGGGGGCAGATTCGAACTGCCGAACCCGAAGGAGCGGATTTACAGTCCGCCGCGTTTAGCCACTTCGCTACCCCACCATTTTTAAATATGTAAAACAAAATCTAAAACCTTAAATTACTTTAAGGTAAACTATTTCCTACACTTCGTGTTGAAAAAGTTTTAATGACCCCTACGGGATTCGAACCCGTGATACCGCCGTGAAAGGGCGGTGTCTTAACCGCTTGACCAAGGGGCCGCATTAAATATTCGTTCAGTCACGTACCAATTATCATGCTTGATTATCCCGACTTTAATGGGATTTCAGTTGCATCAACAAGAATTGAGTCGCTCTGGAGCTTCCAACCGGATTCGAACCGGTGACCTCTTCCTTACCATGGAAGCACTCTACCTACTGAGCTATGGAAGCATATGGCTCCGCAGGTAGGACTCGAACCTACGACCGATCGGTTAACAGCCGATTGCTCTACCACTGAGCTACTGCGGAATAATAAATAATTAAAAAGTTTGTTCATGTCGTTCACGACAAATTCTATTATAACAAAGTTATAATCTTTTTCAAGACCTTTTTAAAAATTTGTTTTGTGCCCGACAGCAACTTGTATACAATATCATATCTTTCGCATATTTGTCAACACACTTTCATAAACTAAAATAGATTATGCAAAAAGGGGACAACATATGCGAAACAAGTACATGATCATCACCATCATTTGCTGCGCGCTCTTCCTAAATCTTCTCGTTTTACCTAAACAACTTTCACTTGTATCTGTGTTTCGCGTAACGGAGAAGCCTGCCGTTATTGTACGCGGTTCTAACGGTTCTGCACTTACCGTGAATATTTCGTTCGGTGATGTAGAAGTGGAACAATGGATCCGTGAACTCAGTAAACCTTTTCCACTACTACTCGTTGACATGAAATGGGCTGAACGTTTCCCAGAAACAGTACAACTCATCAAAGAAAAAAATATCCCCGTCGGACTTCTTGGTGATAAAGGAATTACCTATGAACAAAACACGCCATTATTCATCGAGCAACTTGAACAGTTTGAAAAAACTTTCGAAATAAAACCTCTTTGGTTCCGTACCGTTGACGAAGTTTTTCCAATCACTTTGCATAGCATGCTCTGGGAAGCCGAAATCAATGCACTCGGTTCATCTGTTGTTTGGCATGGCGGTGAACTTCCAACTATCACTAAAGGGGAAATCATTTCTGTCCCCCATCATCGTGAAAACCGTGTTAATTTAGCTGGATTGAATAGGTTATATAAAGATCGGACATTTATTTCAGTGGAAGATATGTTGTTTGGAACAACGGTGAAGGTGAAAAAAATACCCGAATAACTACTGACGTTACGTATTCTCCCTATCATTAAGAAAACTCACGTTTGTTAATTAACCATTTATCTGCATGAAATTTTGGTGAGAAAGGCTTAATAACCTTCATTTTCACTGGACCATTTTCGGATCGCTTTCGGCTAACTATTCATGACAGATTTAAAGAGGAATTGCAATTCATTCCTCCCCAGAGGGGTCCTAGTTTGGCTAGAAGTGACTCCGTCACTTCTAGCCAAACTTTTTTCAGTAATCCTGTAGTGAATAGTTGCCTGTCGTGTTCCTACAATGTACAAGTGAAAAATACAGTTGATTTGGAAGAAAAGAATAGATGACATTCTATGGAGAGTATAAGTGCCCGAAGATACAATTTCGGGCACTCTTGTACTTTGTGCAATGTGTTACTTGCTAACTTTTAGCAAAGATTATGCATGTAAGCTTGTGATGCCTTATAGAAAGTGACACTTCTTTAAAATTAATAAGAAAAAATAATAGAGAAAGCATCAGCCGCCAAAATTGCATTTGGAGCGCGACGGATGATGGACAACCATACGATTACCTAGGGATGCGACATAGTCGCATCCCTACACATCCAGACATCTCGGTAATCGTACTAGAAGTCATTCATTCTAAAATGATCCAAAGCACACCTATACAAGTAGCGGCCAGGTGGTGTTCAAGTTATTTACTGGCTACTTTTGGTTAATCAACAGACCTGAAGAAAACTTATACTTTCTTATCTTTTTAAAAAAACAGCACAGTCCGCCATTCATTTGGCAGCTGTACTGTTTTTCATTTTACTTTAGCAGATTTCGTAGCTTTCCCACGTGCTTCTCTGCGTTCTTCCAATCTCACCTTATCTTCATCCGACTGCTTGTTGAACTTCGGTAGTACTAAGATTTGATAAGCATTCACAGCAAGAAGTGGGAATAACAGGATCGTTACCCATGAATCAATATTTCCTGAACGCACCATTAACGCTGGTAACCATTCAAGTGTTGTAATAACAATCATGAAAAACAGTGCTGAAATGAGCGTGTGTTTCTTCGTCAATTTCGCTTTAAAATAGGCGGTTACAGCGGAAACACCCACAAGTGTTGCCAGTAATCCAAGGTACAAAACTGTACGTCCCGTCTCACCTGACGTCAATTGGAATCTGAAGAAAACAAGGTCAAACAGGACAATTGTAATGATTAGAAGCTGAACCCAGTTCCATAACGTAAGTGTCTTGAAAATATTTACGCCGAATTGATGGACCGTTAAATAAGCAAAGAAACCCATTTGCGCAACGACACTCATCGTGAATCCAAGGAAAATCATCCAGAGAAACGCACCTATGAATTGACCGTATTCGCTATTCGATAAATATTGAGAGAAGAATTCCCAACGAACAATTAGTCCTACAACTGCCGTCACGAAACCTCCGATTAGTAATGCTGTAAAAAAGAATTTGACCCAATTTCGTATTGTCACGATAGTGATCCTCCGTTTTTCTTTTTCCTTCCAATAGTGTAACAACGTTTTGACGAAAAATCTATTTCATTAATCAATTCATGCATATTCCTCGTCGTATTGTGAACAATAAATGAAAATGCATTTGAAGGGAATTTGATTTCAATGAAAAAAAGAATTGGTCTATTCCTATTTTCGGTCCTTTTATTGACTGGATGTAGCACGCAACAGGCTACTCCGTCCTATGATGAAATGAAAAAAATGGTGACGGATGCTCTTCAGACGGAGGAGGGAAAAAAAGCGGTGCGGCAAATGTTTTCCGATCCAGAGTTCAAGGAACTAATTATTTTGGAACAACCCGAAGTAAAGAAATCCATTGAAGACGCCCTTCTTTCTAAAAAAGGAGAAGAATTCTGGAAGAAAACGTTTGAAGATCCAAAGTTCACTGAAACCGTTGCCAAAAGTATGAAGAAACAGCAACAGGATATCATGCAACAACTGATGGATGATTCATCATTCCAAAAACAGTTGGAAGAATTTTTTGCCCAGCCTGATATGTTAAAACAGTTAGAAACTGTAACACAATCAGCGAATATGAAAAAACATCTTGAAAAGGTTGTTGAAGAAACCATTAACAGCCCTTTGATGCAAACGAAATGGCAAGAACTTATTCTGAAAGCAGGTGAATCGGAATCAGAGGATAGTGGTGGTGGTGGTGGAGAAGAAGAAAAACCAGAGAAAAGTAAAAGTGGAGAAGGCAAATAGCCTTCTCCACTTTTCGAGTAAATTATTGTTTCGTAGTTTTTTTAATAACATTCTCCGCAATGTCCATGTAAATTTTCCCGATAGGGTGATCTTCTGCATAGACGGAAGGAGCAAAATCTTCTTCATCCCAATCCGGTTGACCTAGCGGAATTTGTCCAAGCAACTCTGTGCGGAGTTGCTCAGCTAATTTTACGCCGCCCCCCTGGCCGAATACGAATTCGCGTTCACCTGTCGTTTTAGATGCGAACCAAGACATATTTTCAATAACACCAAGCAATTCATGATCTGTCTGAAGTGCCATTGCTCCTGCACGCGCAGCAACGAATGCAGCTGTTGGATGCGGAGTCGTTACAACAATTTCTTTAGACGTCGGAATCATCTGATGAATATCTAGCGCAACGTCCCCTGTACCAGGTGGCAAGTCGAGGAATAAGTAGTCAAGATTTCCCCACTCAACGTCACGGAAGAATTGGTCAAGTGCTTTCCCAAGCATCGGGCCGCGCCATACAACAGGTGCGTTATCCTCAACGAAGAAGCCCATAGAAATTACTTTTACACCGAGACGTTCTACCGGGATAATCCGGTCACCGCGAACAACTGGCAAGTCAGTTACACCCATCATATCTGGTACACTAAAGCCATAAATATCCGCGTCAATTAAACCGACCTTTTTACCGAGTCGTGCAAGCGCTACAGCGAGGTTGACCGATACAGTCGATTTACCAACGCCGCCTTTACCTGACGCAATTGAAATAAATTCAACGTCATTCAGCGGTGACAACAAATCTTGCGCTTCTGATTCCGTCACTTTCCCACGGAACTGTTCCAGCACTTCTGCCGATAATTCTTCGAAACGGATACCGACAGAATCAGCACCTGCTCCTTTCAATGTATCGACTACTTGCGTTTGAAGACCCATCTGTTCAGCGGTGTTAATTTTAGCGATAGCAATCTTCACGCTGACATGGTTCTTCTCAGGCTTGATTGTTACGCCTGTAATCCCACTCGTCTCCACAAGCGTTTTATGTAAAAACGGATCTTTCAGCTGTCCTAACAACTCACGTACTGCTTCTTCATTCATCATGTAGACACCCCTTGGAGGTTTATTCATTCGCCTCCAAGTATACCATAATGAGCTACCGTTAAATCCCATTAAGGCTCTTACTTTTCTTCTGCAGTATGAAATTCTACAATTCCTTCCATGATTGCATCAGCCACTTTACCTTGATAAGTAGAATCAGTCAGTAGGGCTCTTTCTTCATTGTTTGACAGAAAACCTGTTTCAACGAGAACCGCTGGAGTCGGTACTTTCTTCAACAAGTAAACACCCTTAATCGCCATTGCTACTCGTTCCGTATTTTTCAAATTAGTTCGGAATGATTCTTGAATGGCTTTTGCCAGAAATTCACCGTTAGGATCTCCCCCTGGATGATAAAACACTTGCGAACCCCGCCATCTTTCCTCAGGTATCGCATTAACGTGAACACTGATGAACATGTCAGGCTTTTCATTGATTGCGATGCTCTCCCTCAATTTCAAATCAGCCATTTTGCGTTCGCGGGTCGTTCGGAACTGCTCAGTCGGCGCATGTTCAGCTATCGCGTCGCCATCTTTCGTCCGCGTCATGATAACTGTCGCCCCTTTCTTTTCGAGACGCTCCCTCAATTCATGGGAAATACTCAGTGTTATATCACGTTCTACGACATCATCGGATGAAGCACCTCCATCCATCCCTCCATGTCCTGGATCGATCAGAATCTTCACACCACCAAGCTCTGCGGGCATGAAAAAATTCCGATCTGACGAAGCATTGACACCATACATGACAATCCCAAGAGAACACACAAATAATAAACAGACCACAAGCCACCGTTTCACATGGACACCGCCTTTTTCCTTCACTATACGCAGAATCGGTAAAAGATATGTCCTAGTTTGAGCAGTAATGAAAGACAAAAAATTCTTATTGAACTAAACAACATGTCGTCGATCGTTCACAACACTATATCAAAACTACACAACGCAAAATCCTATCTTAACAACAAAACCAAAAGAGGAACCCCGAAAGGTCCCTCTTCAACAGTAGTTATTCAGTATCGCCTTTCCATTGGAGCATGCCGCCTACCATGTTTGTTACATCATAACCTTCATCCGCAAGGAACTCTTGTGCACGCCCACTACGGCCACTTGAGCGACAGACGAGAATGTATGACTTGGAGCTATCAAGTTCGCTCATACGCACCGGTACGTCACCTAGAGGGATGTGAATTGCGCCAGGAATCATTCCTGTTGCCACTTCATCCGCCTCGCGCACGTCTACAAGATTCAGTTGTTCTCCTTGTTCCAACAATTGCTGTAGTTCAGTTGTCGTAATTTCTTTCATGTCAAAACCTCCTCACTTTTTCTTCGTCTATACTTTACCATAAAAAAACCCTCTTCCACGAATGGAAAAGCGCTTTGATTTGAAGAAAATACCATTTTGAGAACTGTGGTGCGCGACGAATGGATGGATAAAGAGAATAATTTATCTATAAAGTGATCCCCACCATAAATGCCAATCCAATCGCGTTAAAGATATATCCAATTGCCATGAAAATCGCTTTTTGGAAAGATGAAAATATATGCAAAGCAAAGTGAACACTATCAGAAAGACAGTAATTCGTGAATGCGAGCAAAATGCCGGTTGCAATACTATAAAATTAGAAGAATGGTGATCCAACACCTACATTGGCCAACGTAGAGATAATACTCTAAATGACCCAGAACACAGAACAATGCTCTGCCTTTTCATTATAGATTCAGACTTTCCCTATCAATAATGGTCACGCATACAGGGCGATTAACTAAATAAGATTTCCCAGTATCACTCAATAGTCCATCCTCGTGAATTCTCATTATATTAATCTGATTCGTATGCTCATTTGCAACCAATAAAAACTTGCCGTCTGGCACAATTACAAAGCTTCGAGGCCACTCTCCTCCAGAAGGGATATTGTCTAATACTCGGAGCGTCCCGTCCGTTGAAACAATGAACGATGCAATTGAGTGATGTCCTCGGTTTGATGCATAGAGAAACAAACCCGATGGGGCAACATGAATGTCCGCACAATAATTTTCCCCTGTATATTCATTAGGGATGGTTTTTACTTTCTGAATCTGCTTCAGACTTCCTCCATCCTGCTTGAATGAGTAGGTCAAAATAGAGGAATCCAGTTCATTTATCACATAAATTATTGGTAACGATGGATGAAAGGTTACATGACGCGGACCTGATTGATCCCCTGTCAAAGTCTCATCCACAAAAACCAACTTTGCTTGGTCTTCATCAAATTCATATACGATTAAGCGATTCGTCCCCAAATCAGCTACTACATACCTATTTGTGCCCGGAATATTTCTAACTGTATGGGGATGTGATTTAACCCCAAGCGAAGCGGCAGTCTCTGAATAGTCATGGATATCTGTTACACACTCAATAGTCCCCGCTTCGGTTAGTGGCTGAACAATCACATTTCCTTCTCCATAATTTGCAGTGAACAAAAATCCACTATCTTTTACCTCGCTGTAACAAGGACCGTGCCCATGGGCAGACTGCCGGTTTAATTCAATTAGACTCGCATTTGAGAAGTCTATTTCATAACTGACAATTTGCCCTTTTTCCACTTCACTTACTGCATACAGTCTGTTAAGAGAAGGGTGCAGGGTGACAAATGACGGATTCTCAATACCTGAGATCGAGGCCGTTTTGTGTAACTCTCCATTGTCTGAGTCAAAGCTCAACCAGTGAATTAGATCCTCTTCTTCGCTACCATAGCAGCCTACGAAAACATCATATTGTTTTATCAAGTCATGACCCCTTTTCCCATTCCCATGAGTATTAATAAATTGGAAGAACGTGAAAAAATACATTTGGAGATGCCATTCGATAATAATAGCTACACCAGCCTAGTCCTGTTGATTTCTCAACTCCTGGGGTAAAGTATAGCCGTTCCTGTTCAAGTTCTTCAATATGATCAATTCTCTTCTCTACATAGTCATTTATTCTTTCGATTGCCGTATCAAGCCGGTTTTGTAAACCGCCATAGCGAATATCAATGACCTCCCAGCCAAATGGCTTATTGATTTTAAACCACTGTGTACGATGGGCATCCCGAAGTGCTTTGACTCTTTTTGCAATTTCCGGCAGTTCATTAGCGGCAATTCGTTTTAGCAAATCAGTGTTTTTATCATCATAAGCCTGCTTTAGTTTCACTCCGACTCCTGCTTTAAGTGCCAGCACGGATGCCAACTTTTCAGGTACATCGAAAATGAAATCAAGGTCAGCCGCTGCATTTCTTCCTTCATTGATTGTCTTCTCCAATTCTTCGTAATATGGCTTCATATCCAGACCTTCAACATGCTTGTCAAAAAGCCCTAGCAAAACGTCTTGCCATAGAAGAAATTTCGAAGGATTTGTCTGTTCTTTATTGTCAGGCTCTACCCCTGGAGGCGTATCCAATTGATTTAACAGCATATAAGCCTGCTCTTCGATACCTGTGCAAAACTTTACTCGCTTCGCTAATTTTTCGCGATCAACTTCTTTGGAATAGGCATGCTCGGCATAAAGTTGCAAACCTAATAATGAGGAGTAAAAGTTGTTTTCATATCCATCATCACCCCAAAGTGTGACGTATACATCTTGAACTCCCTCTTCCTTACAAGCAGAAAGTGCTGCTTCAGTCGCTTGCAAAGACAGCCCATAATTCGTAGCAAAAGTGTTCCAGACCCACATACCGCCAGCAAATGCAGGCGTCCGCCCAAATGCTTTATGCTTCTTTAATATGCTTGTATAATGATCTTTGTCTGTAGCATTATATTGCCAATACATCAACTGGACATCTTTCGGGGTCATTTCAATAATATAGTCCGGGATTTCCGTATCTTTGCTATAGTGATCTCCCGAAGAATTGGCAAGTTTCAGGAACATATCACTCCACATCATTGCCTCGAGCCCGTTCTTTTCAACGATATCCAGTACTTTTCGCAAATGAGTTGCCATCATTTCAAATCTTGGCTTATAGCCATTCTTATTTAAATAGATGCCCCTCCCCACTTCTTCCGCTTCATCCATGCCGATGTGGATTTTCTTACTCCGGAAAGGTTTAGACACAGAACTTATCATATTTTCAATAAATGAATAGGTTTCTTCACTTTCCAGCAGCAAAGCACCTCTTGTATCCTTGTAGCGGGATGCTGCACTCCACTTCAGAAACTCCTCCAAATGAGCCAGGGTCTGAATACATGGAATCAGCTCAATACCATAAAAGTCGGCATAATCATCTAGCGTTTCCAACTCATCATGGCTATATCTACCTCTCATATAGCCGAAGTAGGGTTCATTATTTATCTCGAATGTATCCTCCATATATAGCATAGCGGAGTTAAATCCCATCAATGCTAGTCTGCGAATCGTATCTTTAAAAGTAGGAATTTTGATTACTGCATTTCTGGAAAGATCAAACATCGGACCAATCGTAGAGAATTGTGGACTCTCAGTCAGATCAAACTCATCCTTCTTTTCCTGCAACTGCTCGATGTATAAACCAAATGCCCTAAAAAAGTGGATTTTTTGATTGTAAATGATTTTCCCCTGGCCGTCTTTGAAAGAAATACAGAGATCGCTTCCATCCCGTTGTTCTATCGTTAACGGAATGCCACTATCAGAAATAGCGAAGTCCAAGATCCCTTTCAGTTCCTCTATCCCGTCCATCAATTCTGCAGTATTTCCAACCAATTGAATATTCAACGCATACCAACTCCTTTTGACATTATAGTAGCCGGATTATCATTTTACTGAACCTGACGTTGCTCCCTTTTCAAACGTTTTTTGAGCAAACAAGTAGAAAATGACTATCGGAACGACCGTCATAGTAATCGCCGCAGTCATTAATCCGTAATCCGTTCCATACTGTGAGCTTACTTGCGACAGCAACACCACGATAGGACGGACACTTTCATGCTCGACAAAAATGAGGGACGAGAAAAGGTCATTGTACGACCATAGGAAAACAAAAGTTGCCACCGTTCCAAAAACAGGAAGAGATACCGGGAGGAATATTTTGAAAAACATTGTCCAACGGTTACACCCGTCAATGACAGATGCCTCTTCCAGTTCACGAGGAATTGTTGCCATATAGCCACTGATTACCAGGATGGCAAAAGGCAAATTCCCGGCTGTCTGCGGGATAATCAACCCTAAATAAGTATTAACTAGCCCCAAATCAATCATCATTCGATATACCGGAACAATCGTTGCAAAGGAAGGAATTAGCAAAGAGGCAATCAAAGCCATTTGCAGGAAACCCCTTAGTCTGAAACTCATTCTGGCCATAACAAAAGAAGCTAGTCCCCCAAAGAAAAGAACTAATAGAACTACCGAGCCCGAAATAATTAAACTATTCACATAACTCTTACCGATATTAATTGTACTAAATGCATTTATGTAGTTTTGCAGGGTTGGGTCCGCCGGAAAACTAAACGTGTTGGTAATAATATCTCGAGATGGTTTAAACGAGTTTATCAATACCCATACGAGGGGGAATATTGTAGATACAGCCCAAATGGATAGAATAATATAAACAAATACTTTCCCGAATTTCGACTTGATTAAATACTTGCTTTGGAAACTTTCCCAAAAAGTAAGTTTGTTTTTGTCAGTATTCAAAAGTGATCACCGCTTTTTTGAATTAGTATGTGACGTCTTCAGATTTCAAGAGTTTGTTTGTAACAATTGCCAATGTAAGACCGATTACTACCATTAAGACGGCAAGTGTCGCTCCGTAGCCTACATTTGCATCCACAAACGCCTTTTGATACATATATGTCCCAAGTACCTCTGAAGATCTGGCAGGGCCGCCCCTTGTAATGATGTATACAAGCTCAAATATTTTTAATGCACCCGTGATGGCTAATATTAAACATACTTTAATATCGCTAACAATAAGTGGTATCGTAATTTTGGTTAACTTTTGGAATCCTGTTACTCCCTCAAGCTGTGCAGCCTCATAAAAGTCCTGTGGGATTTTTCCAATTGCGGTCAGGAAGATAACAAAGTAAAACCCGACATAGCTCCAAATCGTAGGAATGGCAACCATATAGAGGGATGACTGTTCTGTCAGCCATAATACACGCTCAAAGCCAAGACTAATTAGGATTTCATTCAAAAGCCCGTTTCTATAGTTGTAGATTAAAGTAAACAACAAACCGATGGCTGCTCCCGAGATAACAACTGGAAAAAAGAAAGTTGTTCTAAAAAAACCAGCTCCGACTTTAATGGAATCTACCATAACTGCCAAAATCAACGCTATACCTACCTGGAAGATAGCTACA
Source organism: Sporosarcina sp. ANT_H38 (assembly GCF_008369195.1). GTDB lineage: Bacteria > Bacillota > Bacilli > Bacillales_A > Planococcaceae > Sporosarcina. Next base: position 198,011 of record NZ_VOBC01000003.1, read on the forward strand.
TACAGCATCAGTTGCAGTGAGTTCAATGTTGCTTTTTTTGCTATTTCATCAGCAAAAAGTCTTTTGTAATTATCCCATCCAACAAAGGTCGAATTAAAAAAGCCATCCGTTTTGTAAAAACTTTGAATAAAGTTTTCGAAAAAAGGGACATACATAAAAACTGAAGTAATCAGCACGGCTGGGGCTAGAAATAAGATGATAAACAACTTATCGCCTTTCATATTTTTCATAAGATACTCCTTTACCTACTTCATTATTAAGAAGTTTGCTTTGCCACATATGCATGTAGCAAAGCAAACCGACAATTTCTGCTTATTCCATTGCTGCTGCTTCATCCAATACTTGTTTACCTGTTTTAGCTCCACTCACAATCTCAGGGACACTAGTTCTCATGTGTGTGAAAGCTTCTGGAGTAATACGGTCATTGATTGGTGCGTCAATAGCCGGAGCATCCTTAAGTAATTTATGCCCAACCGCAATGTTCGGTTCCAAATCTGTCAACTCGCCTTTTGCAGGGATTTGTCCAGTTGCTCCCGCTAGACGTACGATGCTTTCTTCTGAAGTCAAGAAGTTGAATAGTTTTACAGTAGCATCTCGCTTATTATCATCGTTAAATGCTTTCGTACTGATAAACCAACCTTGTGATGCTCCACCGACTAATTCTCCAGTTTCGCCACCGTTTTTATTCGGCATAGGTAAAACTGTTACATTTTTATCAATGCCAGCTTCCTTTATAGCTCCCCATGCCCATGAACCTTCAAGCAACATAGCCGCTTGTTCTTGATTGAATAGGCTTGCAGCCATTGCAAGGTCAATCGTTGCCGCATCTTTAGGGAATGCGCCCATTTTTGCGTGTTTGCCAATTAAATCTAAACCTTCAGCCCATACTGCGTTTTTATCAGATAGAGCTGAACTGTAAGGCTCCATACCGCCTGCAGCTAAAATATAGTGTTCAACTACATAGTAGGAATCTTCCGTAGAGACTGCAACAGGAATAATGTCTGTTTTTGCAAACTCCTCAATTGCTTTTTCGTACAATTCCCAAGTTGTTGGCAATTCAATGCCATGCTCTTTAAATAAGCTTTCATTCACAAATAAAGCTTCATAAAATCCAGTTTGTGGTGCAGCATAGATTTTTCCGTCTGCATTTCTTTGTTGCTCCAACATTGAATTGTAGCCTGAAAGATCAATACCTTCAGCGTTTTCCAGATCGATGACTTTTCCTTCTTTGATAATGCCTTCCGCATCTACTGTATTAAAGTAGAACATGAGCTCTGGTTCATTATCAGAAGAAAAGTCTGTATTGACTTTTGTTCGAATAGTGCCGGCATCAGCTGTTTGAGATTCATTCGTAATTTTTACCCCTTCATTTGCTGCTTCAAATTCCTTTACCAATTCTTCAAGTACTGCACCTGTGGGATCAGTACCAGCCATCGTTGTAACAATCTTGAGATCCACGTTACCTTTGTCGCTTTCGTCAGCGCTTTTGTTAGCGCTTTCTTTCGGGGCTTCGCTGGACGATTTATCCCCCGCACCGCATGCTGACATGACAACAAGTAAAATTGACATGAATAGAGCTACCGAACCCAATCTTCTGAATTTCTTCTTCATTAATTGCTCCCCCTTTATCTTCATTGATTACATTATGAGGTTGTCTAGTTGTCTAGTTGTCTATACATATAATATATCATCCACGTAAAACAATCAATAACTATTTTAAATATTTACCTAATTCTAAATACTAGTATGATCATTTACAGATTGTACACAAATTGATCTCGCTGTTTCTATGAAAAAAATCGGATACAGAGGAGCTTCACTGTATTACGGGTGCACGGTTTCAGGTATACTCATGCTCCCTTTTATTCGAAGCAAGGACTCTGACGAAGGCTACACAAATCCAATTAGATTATAGAAATTTCCAAATAACTACGAATGTCTACCCGCATGTCTCTAATAAGATAAAAGGAAATACAGTGAAATTGTTCAATGATTATCTAGCAGTTTAAGCAAGGGCTATTCAATTCAAATTTCCACATTAAAAATACCCCTCCCGATTTTCTCGGAAACAAGGAGTAAACATTGATGGTATAGCACTTCTGTTTATTACCCATTTTCTAGCATCAAACACTGGTAAGAAAGTCGTAAAAGTCTACTTTTGCAACTGGACCATTTCCGGCTCGCTTTCGGCGAAATAATTACGACAGCTTTGAAAATAAGAATAGATAGGTTAACTAAAGAATCCTACTAACAACACTTGACGCTTGGGGATGCCTCCCGCTATAAGCCAGAGAGAAAAACACTGTCAGTCTTATCGCTTCGGCTGCCCCAGTAGATGCCTTCGCTGGAGATTATATGAAAAGCATAAGTTCAACATATATAGATCACTTTTTAAAGAAGTTATAAGTGCCTGAAGATACAATTTCGGACACGCTAGCACTTTTTACAACGTGTTCCTTGCTTACTTTCAAAAAAGTACATGCTTCTCTTCATGTGATGCCCTATAGCAAGTGGCACTTCCTTCAAAAAAAAAAAAAAATAATAACCATAGAGAAGGAGTGAGCCGCCAAAATTGTATCTTTGGCGGCCCTATCCAGATAGAAGGCTAACTATTCTTTTGTCCCAGTAAGCTCTAGCACTTCGTGTACCTGTGAATTTGGAGAGCAACGGATAAACGACCACCAAACAATTCCTTACACATCAAGACATCTCTGTAATGGTTTTGAAGTCGTTCAAACCAGAGCGATCCAAACATACTGTACACGAAGCTCCTAGTGTTTAATTTAGTTATTTAATGGATACATTTTAGTTAATCAACAGACGTGATAGTACAACAAAAAAACCCTCTTCCACGAATGGAAAAGGGTTTTGATTTGAAAGATTAACGTTTTGAGAACTGTGGTGCACGACGTGCGCCTTTAAGACCTGGTTTTTTACGTTCTTTCATTCTTGCATCACGAGTAAGAAGTCCTGCTGATTTAAGCGCTGGACGGAAGTCAGGGTCTACTTGAAGTAGAGCACGTGCAACTCCGTGACGGATTGCTCCTGCTTGTCCAGTGTATCCACCACCATCAACGTTTACAAGGATATTGTAGCTTCCAAGAGTTTCCGTAATTACAAGTGGTTGTTTGATGATTTCGCGAAGTGTCGCGAATGGTACGTAGTCTTCTACGTCGCGCTTGTTGATGATAATTGTGCCATCTCCAGGAACTAGACGTACACGAGCTACTGAGCTTTTACGACGGCCTGTGCCGAGATATTGTACTTGTGCCAAGTTGTTTCCTCCTCTTTAATTAACCGCGAAGTACGAATACTTCTGGTTGTTGTGCTGCGTGCGGGTGATCCGGTCCAGCGTATACGTTAAGTTTTCTGTATGTTTGACGGCCTAAAGGACCTTTTGGAAGCATTCCTTTAATTGCAAGTTCAAGCATTTTTGTCGGGAAGTTTGTACGCATTTCAAGAGCCGTACGTTGTTTCATGCTGCCCGTGTAACCTGAGTGACGGTAGTAAATTTTGTCTTTCAATTTGTTACCTGTAAGATGAATCTTTTCTGCATTGATGATGATGACATGGTCACCTGTATCAACGTGTGGTGTGAACGTAGGTTTATGTTTGCCGCGCAAAAGTGATGCAACTTCAGAAGCAAGACGACCAAGCGTCTGTCCTTCAGCGTCGACAACGAGCCATTTACGCTCTACTTCGTGACCTTTAGCCATGAATGTTGTACGCATAATTTTATCCTCCTAAATGAATATCTATTAGTTCCCGTTTTCTCTATCCCTAAACACAAATTTACCTTCCGGGGCTTAATTGTGGGGGTATTGAAATACCATTACTCATCTTATACCGAATTCCACATTAAGTCAAGTGATTCATCGAAATACACTAGGAAAAGTTGCCTTAGTCTTTGTAGCTCACTTCTTCTAGATACAAACCGTGTGCTGGCGCGGTTTTAACGTTCGCTTTACGGCTACAAGATTCAAGTATTTGCTTGACGTCTTCTGGCGTTTTCCAGCCGTTCCCAACGACAAGAAGCATACCTGCAATGCTTCTAACCATATTATATAAAAAGCCGTTTCCTTCAATTGTCATGATGAGATGATCGCCTTTTTTTTCGAGTGTCAGCATTCTCACCGTTCGGACTTTATTGGAAGTAGCGGTTTTTGCAGAACAGAAACTTGTGAAATCATGTGTCCCAATTAAATAGGCAGCCGCTTCCTTCATCACCTGGATATCAGGGTTAGATCTGCCAAGATGAACGGAAAAATCACGCTCAAACGGGCTATGCACTTCGCTATAGGACCACTTATAAACATACGTCTTGCCAGTGGCAGAATAACGGGCATGGAAATCTTCGTTAACATATTCCACTTCAACCAGCCGAATATCCGTAGGTAAAAGGACGTTCAATGCCAGCTTCCATCGATCTATCGGTAAGTTCAACGGTGTATCAAAATGAATTACTTGGCCATTTGCGTGAACACCGGAATCTGTCCTGCCACTTGCGACCGAAAAAATTTCCTTATCTTTATGCATCTTTACTAACGCTTTATCAATTTCCATTTGCACCGTTCGCATACCCGGCTGTATCTGGTACCCCGAAAAACGAGTACCATCATACGAAACAATCGCTTTCACACGTTGCATGTGTATTTACCTCCTATGCCCTAAGCAGGAAGAGGACTGCAACCAAAGCAGCGAGCAACGCCATTATCGTTGTATCGCGCCAATGCCACTTCAGCTGCCTGTATCTCGTCCTCCCCTCACCTCCGCGATAGCCACGGACCTCCATGGCGACTGCAAGGTCTTCGGCGCGTTTAAATGCACTCACAAAGAGAGGTACTAGCAAAGGAATTACTGCACGAATTCGCTGCTTAATAGAGCCTGTACTAATATCCGACCCTCTCGCCAATTGCGCCTTCAAAATCTTATCTGTCTCATCCATCAATGTGGGAATGAAGCGCAGGGAAATTGACATCATCAGCGCAAGCTCATGAACAGGCAATTTAAATCGCTTGAATGGCCCAAGCAAGTCCTCCATACCATCCGTTATTGAAATCGGCGATGTCGTCAACGTCAATATAGACGTTAGCAATACCAATACAAGAAAACGAATGGAAATGAAAATCCCTTGCCTCAACCCTTCCTCGTATATCTTAATAAACTTCCAATCGACAAGAAGTGCGCCCTCTTTCGTGAAAAAGATATGCATGAGCAGGGTGAAAATAATCAAGAAAAGAATTGGTTTCAATCCGTTAAATAAGAAATACAACCGAATTCTTGAACTTAAAATAACAAGTAATGTAAATCCTAACAACACAGCATACGTCACTGTATTATTTGCAAGAAAGACTCCAATGATGAAAAGAAAAACGAATGACAACTTAGAACGAGGGTCGAGCTTATGGACAAATGAATTGCCCGGAATATAGCGTCCGAAAATCATCTTTTCTAACATTAACGGCCACCTTCTTCCGTCGCAGCAAATGCAATCGCCTTCGCAAGCTGAGCTTCCGTCAATGCCAGTCCTTTAAGTGGGCGGCCAATTAACTTCTCCATATCACGCTGGAACTTCACGGAGCGCGGTAGACCTAATCTAAAGGATTTCAGCTTCTCTTCATCACCGAACACTTCCTGTGGTGTTCCTGACATGACTGAACTTCCGTTATGCATAACGATAATATTATCCGCATATCGTGCAGCATCCTCCATGCTATGTGTCACAAGAATTGTCGTTAGTTTTTCTTCTACATGAAGACGATTGAAGAGCTCCATAATTTCAAGCCGTCCTCGCGGATCAAGTCCCGCTGTAGGCTCGTCCAAAACGAGCACAGACGGTTTAAACGCCAGAACACCTGCAATCGCAACCCGTCGCATCTGCCCTCCCGAAAGATCGAAAGGGGACTGCTGGGCAACCTCTGGAGGCAGTCCTAGCAATTCTATCAGTTGATGTGCCCGTTTCCTTGCCTCTTCTTCAGGAACACCAAAATTCATTGGGCCGAACATAATATCTTTTTCCACAGTCTCTTCAAAAAGTTGATGTTCTGGGAATTGGAAAACAATCCCCACATTCCTCCGGACATCTTTTAAAGCCTTTGCCTTCGTACCGGCAGTAATCGTCGTATCTCCGATTTCTACACTACCTTCTGAAGGCTTTAACAAACCATTCAGATGCATAAGAAGTGTCGATTTTCCTGATCCGGTATGTCCAATAATCGCGGAATAAGAGCCAGAACGTATCGTAGCATCCACACCCTGCAATGCCCTTTTCTCAAAAGGTGTATCCTTTCCATACAAATACCCTACTTGCTGAAGTGAGATGTCCATAATTCATTCACCAACTCTTCTTCCGTCATATGCTCACCGACAAGTTCCATACCATTTTCCCGTAACAAACCGGATACTCTTAAAGCAAATGGTAAGTCCAAACCAATTTCCTCAAGTTCATTTCCACGGGCAAATATCTGTTCAGGCGTTCCAATCGTCAACACCTTACCTTTGTTCATGACAATGATACGATCTGCCAGTAGCGCCTCTTCCAAATCATGTGTAATGGAAATGACAGTAAGGCCCGTCTTGCGCTTTAATTCTTCAACTAAGTGAATTACTTCATTTCTTCCTTGTGGATCTAGCATCGACGTCGCCTCATCCATAATAAGAAGCTTTGGATGTAAAGCGAGCGCCCCAGCTATTGCAACTCTTTGCTTTTGTCCGCCTGAGAGATGGTGAGGCTCATGGTCAAGGAAATCACTCATATTTACTTGTGCAAGTGCATCATGAACCCGGGTCACCATCTCTTCGAAAGGCACTCCATTGTTCTCTAGCGCAAATGCAACATCATCCTGAACTGTCGAACCAACAAACTGGTTATCTGGATTTTGAAATACAAAACCCATTTGAGAACGAATTTCCCATATATTCTCCTCAGTGAGTTTTTCAATAAATACGTTGACATCGCCTTCTTCAGGGAACAAAAGACCAATCATCAATTTTGCAAGTGTCGATTTACCGGAACCATTATGGCCAACAATAGCAATCCACTCATCGTCTTGTACCGTAAACGACACACCATCGACTGCTTTCTTTGCTGACTCGTCCTCAGTTTGATAGGAATAAGACACATTATCCATCGACAAAACTTCCTTCATTGCCTACCACCTCCGGCTACATTCGCATTATGTATAATACGAAGGATCCCCTGCAACTTGACAAGGAATCCTTCATAGAAAAAATGGCAAGACGCCGCCACAAATGAACGCAACGTAAAAAACGCCACTTCCTGTGGGGACCGGCAAGCGTTGTTCTTTGCCCGTGAAGGATACAGTTCAATCCTTCCTAGCCGGACCCACTTATGACCCGAGCGTCTGGCTCCTAGATATCATATACACTCGAAAATTAACATTGAATTATACATTGAAAAGTCTGGACATTATTTTTGGATAAAAAAAAGCGCGCACCTCATCCGAAGAAATGCGCTCATATCTATGACTGGTACCAGGTGCTCAATCCGATACCGCGGATGAGGTGCGTAGAGCTAGACCGGACGGGATTAACCGATGATCATAACACTCAGCTTTTAAAGTTGTCGTATAAATTTTTTAAAAAAAGGGTGCGGCTCTGGGTACGCCAGACACACCCCCTTGAAGATTTAATCATTTTGCCTCGGCGAAATTGCACCCTAAATTTGAATCGAGCAAGCTTGATTCAAATACTATGGCATCCACCGGAGGCTTTAATTTTAAATAACCGGCGTTTGAACACCGGCGTATAAAATTAAACGAGTTCGATTACAACGACAGGTGCTCCGTCGCCGCGACGAGGTCCCATTTTCATGATACGTGTGTATCCACCTTGACGCTCAGCGTAGCGTGGAGCAACATTATCAAAAAGTTTTTGAATAGCGAAGATTTGTGTCTCTGTGCCTTCATCGTCCGTCATTGTAACGAGTTCGCGACGGATGAATTGTGCAACTTGACGACGTGCGTGCAAGTCTCCACGTTTACCAAGCGTAATCATTTTCTCAACAACTGAACGCAATTCTTTCGCACGAGCTTCTGTCGTTTGAATACGTTCGTGTACGATTAGATCCGTTGCTAGGTCGCGAAGCATTGCTTTACGTTGTGAACTTGTACGTCCAAGTTTTCTGTATCCCATAGAAGTTTCCCTCCTTCAATCTATAAATTCGCTCAATCTTCGTTGCGTAACACTAGGTTAAGCTCGTCCAATTTCGCTTTCACTTCTTCAAGTGATTTACGGCCAAGATTTCGTACTTTCATCATTTCATCCTCAGACTTGCTAGCAAGCTCAAGAACTGTATTGATGCCTGCACGTTTTAGGCAATTGTAAGATCTAACTGAAAGATCAAGTTCCTCAATAGTCATCTCGAGCACTTTCTCTTTCTGATCTTCCTCTTTTTCTACCATGATTTCTGCAGTTTGTGCTTCATCTGTCATACCGACAAATATATTTAGATGTTCAGTTAGGATTTTCGCCCCAAGTGAAACAGCTTCTTTAGGACCGATGCTACCATCTGTCCAAACATCAAGTGTCAACTTATCGAAATTCGCCATTTGGCCAACTCGAGTGTTCTCCACTTGGAAGTTAACGCGTGAAACTGGAGTATAAATAGAGTCGATTGGAATAACGCCAATTGCGAGATCCTCACGTTTGTTTTGATCAGAAGGTGCGTAACCGCGTCCACGTACAGCATACATACGCATGCGCAAGTGTCCGTTTTTACCAAGAGTCGCGATAGGAAGTTCAGGATTCAACACTTCTACATCACTATCATGTGTAATGTCTGCAGCTGTGATGACACCTTCGCCTTTCACATCTATCTCAATCACTTTCTCTTCATCTGAATAGATTTTAAGAGCCAGTTTTTTGACGTTCAAAATAATTGATGCGACATCTTCGACGACACCTTCAATTGTTGAGAACTCATGAAGCACACCATCAATCTGAATAGATGTAACAGCAGCTCCTGGCAGTGAAGATAGAAGGATTCGACGTAGGGAGTTTCCTAACGTATTTCCGTATCCGCGTTCAAGTGGTTCGATAATAAACTTACCGAACTTGATGTCTTCGGCGATCATAACTGTTTCAATCTTCGGTTTCTCAATTTCGATCATTCATTTACCCTCCTTCAAAACATCAATGTATTGGCCGTTCCATATTGAAATCGATTTTCATAGACGGCAAATTGCAATCGCACAATCATTTTTGACAAAAATTGTGTTTCTCAATCAAATGGAGAAGAAGCCATTATACACGACGGCGTTTTGGCGGGCGGCATCCGTTATGTGGAACCGGGGTAACGTCTCTGATTGCAGTAACTTCAAGTCCTGCAGCCTGTAGTGAACGAATTGCTGCTTCACGTCCAGCACCTGGACCTTTAACAGTAACTTCCAATGTTTTAAGACCGTGCTCCATAGATGATTTAGCAGCTGCTTCAGCAGCCATCTGTGCAGCAAACGGAGTTGACTTACGAGAACCTTTAAAGCCTAATGCACCTGCACTTGACCAAGATATTGCGTTCCCTTGCATGTCAGTGATTGTAACAATTGTATTATTGAACGTCGACCGAATATGTGCAATACCGGATTCAATATTCTTTTTCACACGACGTTTACGAGTTTGTTGTTTACGTGCCATGTTAAGAAGATACCTCCTTTACCTATTATTTTTTCTTGTTCGCTACTGTCCGTTTTGGACCTTTACGAGTACGAGCGTTGTTTTTAGTGTTTTGCCCACGAACAGGCAATCCACGACGATGACGGATACCACGGAAACAACCGATTTCCATCAAACGTTTGATGTTAAGTGAAGTTTCACGTCGAAGATCACCTTCAACTTTAAGCGTGTCCATTTGTTCACGGATTTTATCAAGTTCTGCGTCAGTAAGATCGCGAACCCGTGCATCCTCAGATACTCCAGCTGCTGCCAATACTTTTTGAGCAGTTGTATTTCCGATTCCGAAAATGTAAGTTAATGAAATGACTACGCGCTTATCGCGCGGAACGTCTACACCAGCAATACGTGCCATATAAATTGTGCACCTCCTTCAGAATTAGCCTTGTCTTTGTTTATGTTTTGGATTTTCACAGATTACCATTACTCGGCCGCGTCTGCGAATAATTTTACATTTTTCGCACATCGGTTTTACAGATGGTCTAACTTTCATCTTACCCAACCTCCTTCAGTATTCCGGAGTTACAAAAGTTTATTTAAAACGGTATGTGATTCGACCACGTGTTAAATCATAAGGTGAAAGTTCCATTGTCACTTTATCGCCAGGTAGAATGCGGATAAAGTGCATACGGATTTTGCCTGATACATGCGCAAGAATCGTATGGCCGTTTTCCAGCTCTACTTTAAACATTGCGTTTGGCAATGTTTCGAGTACGGTTCCTTCTACTTCAATTACATCATCTTTCGCCATCAACCCAATCTCCCTTCTATATCCAATAAAGGTTCTCACCATCGAGCGGCATCAGTCGCCTTTAAAGCTTCCTTCAACATATGTCCGGATTGCATGAGTGATGTTCGAAAGAGGTCTGTCACATTCCGTTTCCCTTAAGTCCGTCCTCGACTTCTTGTTATGGAAAATCGCGTCGAAATGGACACGACTGTCCAGAATGCCGTGGATGAGTTCCCAGTTGCGTTATACAGTTCTTTCCACGAAATTCATTATACCTACCTATGAAGTAAAATGCATTCACTATGTTTCAGAACCGTATATCCGCTAAAAATCATCTAGTTATTATACCGGGCATCATATGCTTTTGCAGCTCGTTGAAACGCTCTTCAATACTTCTATACTATACTACCCAAAAAAAGCGTATATTATCTAAGTTCGAAAGGGATTATTGTCCGTTTCCTTGCAGAATAGCGTCCAAATCCTTGAAAACGTCTTTGATGTCTTTTTGCCCATCGATGTTCACCAACACCTCTTTGGAATCGTAAAACGCCAAAAGTGGTGCTGTTTGGTTCATATTTACTTCCAGACGGTTCGTGACAGTTTCCGGATTGTCATCGGCTCGCTGATAAAGTTCTCCGCCATCCTTATCACATTTACCTTCAACCTGCGGAGCGTTGAACAGCAAATGGTAGGATGTACCGCATACTTTACAGATACGGCGGCCTGTTAGCCTCGCGACAAGTTCTTCTTTCTCAACTTGGATATTGAGAACAAACTCAATTTTCCTTCCCATGTCAGACAAAAGCTTATCAAGTGCTTCAGCCTGTGGAACAGTACGCGGGAAACCATCAAGTAGGAATCCTTTATCGCAATCGGATTTGCTTAATCTTTCACGAACAATTCCGATTGTCACTTCATCAGGAACTAATGCGCCCTGATCCATGAACGATTTTGCTTTGACTCCAAGTTCCGTGCCTTCCTGGATAGCAGCACGGAACATATCGCCTGTAGAAATATGAGGGGTTCCGTACTTTTCGACAATTCTGTCTGCCTGTGTACCTTTTCCGGCTCCTGGCAGACCCATTAATACGATATTCATACGTATTGCACTCCCATTCATATTCATATCACTAAGAGATGAACCTTTGTGATTATTACTTCATGAATCCTTTGTAATGCCTTTTCACAAGTTGTGATTCAAGTTGTTTCATCGTTTCAAGTGCAACCCCGACGACGATGATCAAACTTGTTCCTCCAATTTGCGCAGACTGTGGAAGGTTTGCGATATTAATGAAGAATATCGGCATGACCGCCACTGTAGAGAGGAATATCGCCCCCACAAATGTCAGTCTATACAAAGTACTCGTTAAGTAATTTTGTGTATTTTGTCCTGGACGTATGCCCGGGATATAAGCGCCTTGCTTCTTCAAATTATCCGCAATGTTCTCCGGATTCACCTGGATGAATGCGTAGAAGTATGTGAATGCAATGATCAGTATCAGGTAAAAGACCATACCAATCGGTTTCGTATAATCGAAAACGTTTGTAATTGTAGTCGTTACACTGTTAGTGCCAAAGAAGGTCGCTATTGATTGCGGTGTAATAAAAAATGCAGAAGCAAAGATTACCGGGATAACCCCTGCAGCATTAAGTTTCAATGGTAGGTGTGTCTGTTGGCCTGCAGTCGTTTGACCTCGTCCAGTGACACGCTTCGCATATTGGATTGGAATCTTCCGTAGTGCTTCTTGGAAGTAAATGATTCCAACAGTAATCGCAATGACCAAGACGAGTAAAAGTAACATGATTGCCACTTTAATGAACAATTGCTCACCTGCATCTTGAATCTGTGTTGCGTAAAGTTGGTTGACTGCATTTGGGATTGCTGCGACGATACCAGCGAAGATAATGATGGAAATACCATTTCCAACACCTTTTGCTGTGATCTGTTCACCAAGCCATAATAAAAATGCAGTTCCTGCCGTCAATACGATCGCGATGACCACATATGTCGAAACACCTTGGTCTTTAATCAACGTACCGCCGTACATTTGGTTGAAACCAAACGACATAGCAATAGCTTGAATAAAGGCTAGGATTATTGTGAAATACCTAGTGAACTGTGCAAGTTTCCGTCTTCCGACGTCCCCTTGTTTTGCCCATTCAGTAAATTTAGGTACAACATCCATCTGCAATAACTGCACAATGATGGATGCAGTGATGTAAGGCATGATTCCCATTGCTAGAATAGAGAAGTTTGCAAGGGCACCCCCACCAAACACGTTCAGTAAGCCAATAAGATTATTATCAGTTTGCTGTAGTGCAGTTGCATCAACGTTTGGGACTGGAATAAACGTTCCTAGTCTAAAAACAATGAGTACCAGTAGTGTGTAAAAGATTTTAGACCGAATATCTTTTACGCGCATAAAATTGGTGATTGTCTGAAACATTAAATCACCTCGGTCTGTCCGCCCGCCTTCTCGATTGCTTCTTTAGCAGAAGCAGAGAATTTGTGAGCTTTGACAGTGATCTTTTTCTCAAGAATTCCATTACCGAGAATCTTAATACCTGATTTAGCATTGCTCACGATGCCTGATTCAATTAGTAGCTCAGGCGTAACTTCAGTACCTTCGTCGAAACGATTAAGTGTGTCTAGGTTTACGATTGCATAATCCTTACGGTTGATGTTCGTAAAACCACGTTTAGGAAGTCTTTGGAAAAGTGGAATTTGACCACCCTCGAATCCAAGACGTACGCCACCACCCGAACGGGAGTTTTGTCCACCGTGACCTCTACCAGAAGTTTTACCAAAACCTGAACCGATTCCTCGACCAATACGCTTACGTTTAGTGCGTGAACCTGCAGCAGGCTTCATAGTGTGTAATTTCATCTCATTGGCACCTCCTTATTCAAAAAATCGTAATTATGCTTCTTTAACTGTTACTAGGTGGTCTACTTTGTTGATCATGCCACGAATTGCAACATTATCCTGATGTTCGACCATTTGGTGTAATTTACGAAGTCCAAGAGCTTCGACTGTTTTACGTTGTGCTGGCTTAGCGCCAATTGTGCTTTTTGTAAGGGTGATTTCAAGTTTGTTCGCCATTGTATTTCCCCCCTTAACTATACAGTTCTTTCAAGGATTTACCGCGCAATTTAGCAACATCTTCAGCGCGTTTCAAACTCGATAATCCTTCGAATGTCGCACGAACCATGTTGATCGGTGTGCTTGAACCAAGTGATTTCGAAAGGATATCCGTGATACCTGCAAGTTCAAGTACCGCACGGACAGGTCCGCCTGCGATAACTCCAGTACCTGGAGCTGCTGGTTTGATGAGGATTTTACCTGCTCCAAAATGTCCAAGCACTAGGTGCGGAGTTGTTCCTTTAACCATTGGTACAACGATTAAATTCTTCTTCGCATCTTCGATAGCTTTACGGATTGCATCTGGAACTTCTTGTGCTTTACCAGTACCAAAACCGACACGGCCATTTTTGTCTCCGACAACTACGAGTGCAGTGAAACGGAAACGACGTCCGCCTTTCACAACTTTCGCTACGCGGTTAATCGTAACTACGCGTTCTTCGAATTCGCTTTTATTCTGATCATTTCGACGCATGAAATGTGTCCCTCCTTCTTAATTAAAATTCCAGACCGTTTTCACGAGCTGAGTCTGCAAGAGCTTTCACACGGCCGTGAAATAGGTATCCGCCACGGTCAAATACTACTGACTTAACGTCCTTTTCAACAGCTTTCTTTGCGATCATCTCGCCAACTTTTATTGCTGCTGCAGTGTCTGCCTTGGATTCAGAACCGAAATCTTTATCCATTGAAGAAGCACTTACAATCGTTACTGCATTCACGTCATCAATCAATTGTGCATAGATGTGCTTGTTTGAACGGAATACGTTTAGGCGTGGACGAGCTGCAGTCCCGCTGATTTTTCGACGTACACGTGCATGACGTTTCTTACGAGTAGCATTCTTGTCTTTTTTCGTAATCATCGTAATCACTCCTTCCAGATGCCTTTAAGCGGCATTATTTACCTGTTTTACCTTCTTTACGACGGACGATTTCGCCTTCGTAACGAATCCCTTTACCTTTATAAGGCTCTGGTGGACGTACTTTTCTGATGTTCGATGCAAGAGCACCTACGCGTTCTTTATTGATACCGCGAACAGTGATCTTAGTGTTAGCAGGAACTTCAACTTCGATTCCCTCTTCAGGTGTAAATTCAACCGGGTGAGAGAAACCAATGTTCAATACTAGTTTAGACCCTTGAAGTGAAGCACGGTAACCTACACCGACTAATTCAAGTTTACGTTCGAAACCTTGTGAAACGCCAATCACCATGTTAGCGATAAGTGAACGTGTCGTTCCGTGAATAGAACGATGATCTTTTGATTCAGAAGGACGGATCAAAGTGATCACATTGTTCTCCTGTTCGATTTTAATATCCGTGTTAAATGTGTTTGTAAGTTCGCCTTTAGGACCTTTAACTGTAACGAAGTTACCTTCTGCGATGGTAACTGTCACGTTTTCAGGCACCTCAATCGGCTTTTTGCCAATACGGGACATTCAATTGCACCTCCATTCATTTGTTACGAATTACCAGACGTAAGCTACTACTTCTCCGCCTACTTGTTTAGCGCGCGCTTCTTTGTCTGTAAGTACGCCATTTGATGTAGAAACGAGGGCTATACCAAGACCGTTCAAAACTTTAGGAACTTCGCTTGTTTTAGCGTAAACACGAAGACCTGGTTTTGAAATACGTTTAAGACCAGTAATAACACGTTCGTTATTTTGACCATATTTAAGGAAAATGCGGATGATACCTTGTTTATTATCCTCAACATATTCAACATCACGTACGAAACCTTCACGTTTCAAGATTTCAGCGATTTCTTTTTTCATGTTTGAAGCAGGTACTTCAAGCTTTTCGTGACGAACCATATTGGCGTTACGAATGCGTGTAAGCATGTCTGCGATCGGATCACTCATTGTCATTACATTTACCTCCTTCCCAAATTTAGGGGTTTACCAGCTGGCTTTTTTGATGCCAGGAATTTGTCCCTTATATGCTAACTCGCGGAAACAAATACGGCAAAGCTTGAACTTACGATATACGGAATGCGGACGGCCACAACGCTCACAGCGTGTGTAAGCCTGTACTGCGAATTTTGGTGTACGTTTTTGTTTTGCAATCATTGATTTTTTAGCCACGTTTACGCCTCCCTCTTATTTACTTTTGGAACGGCATGCCGAACTGCGTTAACAACTCATGAGCTTCTTCGTCCGAGTTTGCAGTCGTAACGATGACGATATCCATACCGCGTATTTTAGAAACTTTATCATAATCAATTTCAGGGAAAATTAGTTGCTCTTTCACGCCAAGTGTATAGTTACCGCGACCATCGAATGCTTTTTTAGAAACACCACGGAAGTCACGTACACGAGGCAATGAAACTGCGATTAATTTGTCTAGGAATTCATACATACGCTCACCGCGTAGTGTAACTTTCGTACCGATAGGCATGCCTTCACGGAGACGGAATCCTGCGATCGATTTCTTTGCTTTTGTAACAACAGGTTTTTGACCAGAAATAATTGTTAAGTCTTCCACTGCAGCATCAAGTGCTTTCGTGTTTTGAACAGCATCACCAACACCCATGTTAATGACGATTTTCTCGACTTTTGGTACTTGCATAACTGATGTGTATTCAAACTTGCTCATAAGAGCAGGAGTGATTTCGCTTTTAAATTTGTCTTTTAAACGGCTCATCTGTTGGACCTCCTTTCATTCGTTACTTATTTATCCAGCAATTCTCCGGATTTTTTCGCAACACGAACTTTTTTGCCATTTTCGATCTTGTATCCTACACGAGTAGGCTCGCCTGTCTTAGGATCGATCAACATGACGTTTGATACGTGAATAGCTGCCTCTTGGCTGATGATTCCACCTTGAGGATTTTCCTGATTTGGTTTCGTATGTTTCTTGACGATGTTAACACCTTCAACAAGCACACGGTCCTTTTTAGGGAAAGCAACTAAGATTACACCGGTTTTACCTTTGTCTTTACCTGTGATAATCATAACTTTATCGCCTTTTTTAACATTCATTCTGTCGCACCTCCTTGATTGGCACTATCATGTGATTAAAGAACTTCAGGTGCAAGTGAAATAATTTTCATGAAGTTGCTGTCACGAAGTTCGCGAGCAACTGGTCCGAAAATACGAGTTCCACGTGGGCTCTTGTCGTCACGGATAATAACACAAGCATTTTCATCAAATTTGATATATGAACCGTCTTTACGGCGTGCTCCGCTTTTTGTACGAACGATAACAGCCTTAACAACTTCGCCTTTTTTAACAACGCCACCAGGTGTTGCTTTTTTAACTGTAACTACGACAACATCACCGATGTTTGCTACTTTACGGCCTGAACCGCCTAATACCTTAATTGTAAGTACTTCACGAGCGCCTGAGTTGTCGGCGACTTTCATACGACTTTCCTGTTGGATCATTGTAGCTACCTCCTCCCGGATTGAAATCTCCGAACGTTATTAGATGATGACCGCTGTTTCGACTACTTCAAGCAGACGAAAGCGTTTTGTTGCCGATAATGGACGAGTTTCCATAATACGAACAACATCACCGATTTTCGCTTCATTCAGTTCATCGTGGGCCTTTAATTTCTTAGAATACTTAACGCGTTTACCGTATAATTTGTGTTTCTTTTGTGTTTCGATCATTACAGTTACTGTTTTATCCATTTTGTCGGATACGACACGGCCTGTATACACCTTGCGCTGGTTACGTTCCTCAGTCATGGCTGCAACCTCCTTCATCAGTTATTTGCACTGATTTCTCTTTGACGTATTACTGTTTTCATGCGCGCAATCGATTTACGAACTTCTCGGATGCGTGCAGTGTTTTCTAATTGACCAGTCGCTAGTTGGAAGCGTAGGTTGAAAAGCTCTTCCTTCAGTGATTTTACTTTTTGCTCAATCTCTGCAGATGTTAAGTCACGGATTTCATTAGCTTTCATTAGATTCACCACCAATTTCTTCACGTTTTACAAACTTAGTTTTAATAGGAAGTTTGTGAGATGCCAGGCGAAGCGCTTCACGCGCAACTTCTTCCGATACACCTGCTATTTCGAACATAATACGACCAGGTTTAACAACTGCTACCCAGCCTTCTACAGCACCTTTACCGGAACCCATCCGGACTTCAAGAGGCTTCTTCGTATATGGTTTGTGCGGGAAGATGTTGATCCATACTTTACCGCCACGTTTCATGTAACGTGTCATTGAAATACGTGCTGCTTCGATTTGACGGCTTGTTATCCATGCCGCATCAAGCGCTTGTATACCGTATTCGCCGAATTGAACTGTTGATCCGCCTTTTGTAGTACCGCGCATTTTACCACGGAATACACGACGATATTTAACTCGTTTAGGCATTAACATAATTAGTTGCCTCCTTCCTCAGAGTTCTTCTGTTTCTTCACTGGAAGGACTTCTCCACGATAAATCCATACTTTAACGCCAAGCTTACCAAACGTTGTGTCTGCTTCAGCATGCGCATAATCAATATCTGCACGTAATGTATGGAGAGGGACAGTACCTTCACTGTAATGTTCCGAACGAGCGATGTCAGCACCGCCAAGACGACCAGAAACCTGTGTTTTAATTCCTTTAGCGCCAGAACGCATAGTACGTTGGATCGCTTGTTTTTGTGCACGACGGTATGATACGCGAGTTTCTAGTTGACGAGCAATAGACTCTGCAACAAGTTTAGCGTCAAGATCTGCACGTTTAATTTCAATGATGTTGATGTGAACGCGTTTGCCAGTAATATCGTTTAGCTGTTTACGTAGTGCTTCAACCTCAGTACCACCTTTACCGATAACCATTCCTGGTTTAGCAGTGTGGATGCTGACGTTAACACGTTTAGCAGCACGTTCGATTTCTACTTTAGAAACAGAAGCTTCTACAAGGCGTTTTTCAATGAATTCACGGATTTTAATATCTTCATGTAAGAAAGTCGCATAGTCTTTTTCTGCATACCATTTAGACTCCCAGTCACGGATGATACCGACCCGTAAACCGTTAGGATGTACTTTTTGACCCACGGATTATCCCTCCTTCTTTTCAGATACCACTAATGTGATGTGGCTTGTACGCTTGTTAATCGCACTCGCGCGTCCTTGTGCGCGTGGTCGGAAACGTTTCATAGTCGGACCTTCGTCAACGAATACTTCGCTTACGTAAAGGTTTTCGACGTTCATTTCGTAGTTATGTTCAGCATTTGCAATCGCTGATTTCAAAACTTTTTCCACAACCGGAGATGCCGCTTTAGGCGTCAGGCGTAGAATTGCGATAGCTTCACCGATTTTTTTGCCTCGGATAAGATCAACGACCAAACGGACTTTGCGAGAAGCAATTCGGACTGTGCGGGCAGTAGCTTTTGCTTGTTGCATCAGAAATAACCTCCTCTCAATTAACGTTTTGTTTTCTTATCGTCGGCGCCATGACCTCTGTATGTGCGCGTCGGAGCAAATTCACCAAGTTTATGACCAACCATATCTTCAGTTACATATACAGGAACGTGTTTACGTCCGTCATATACTGCGATTGTCATTCCGATGAATGTCGGGAAGATTGTTGAACGGCGTGACCAAGTTTTAATAACCTGTTTTTTCTCGGAATCCTTTTGTACTTCGACTTTCTTCATTAGATGATCGTCTACAAATGGTCCTTTTTTCAAGCTGCGGCCCATGTCGGAACCTCCCTCCGTTGTTGTACTACGGTCCAATCATTGAACCGCAGTGCACTCGAATTATTTCTTACGGCGACGAACAATAAGTTTGTCGGATTTGTTGTTTTTCTTACGTGTTTTGTAACCAAGTGTCGGTTTGCCCCATGGAGTTACTGGAGACTTCATACCGATACCAGTTTTACCTTCACCACCACCGTGTGGGTGATCGTTAGGGTTCATGACAGATCCACGAACTGTTGGGCGTTTACCCATCCAACGTGAACGTCCTGCTTTACCAATGTTAATAAGTTCGTGTTGCTCATTACCAACTTGACCAATTGTCGCGCGGCATACAGAAAGAATCATGCGAACTTCTCCAGATTGAAGACGTATAATTACATACTTATCTTCGCGGCCAAGTAGTTGTGCAGAAGTTCCTGCTGAACGTACTAGTTGTCCACCTTTACCTGGTTTCATTTCGATGTTATGAATTGTAGTACCCATTGGAATGTTTTCAAGTGGAAGTGTGTTACCCACTTTAATATCTGATTCCGGACCTGACATAATAGTTGCTCCAACTACAAGACCTTTTGGAGCGAGAATGTAACGTTTCTCTCCATCTGCATAATTGATTAGAGCAATGTTAGCTGAACGGTTTGGATCGTATTCGATCGTAGCAACGCGTCCTGGTATGCCATCTTTCCGGCGTTGGAAATCGATGACACGGTATTGGCGCTTGTGGCCTCCACCCTGGTGACGAACAGTAATCCTACCAGTGTTGTTACGGCCGCCTTTCCGCTTAAGCGGTGCAAGCAATGATTTTTCCGGTTTGTCAGTAGTAATCTCAGCAAAATCGGATGTAGTCATGTTACGGCGTCCGTTGGAGGTAGGTTTGTATTTCTTAATCGCCATTTTTGTTCCCTCCTTCATATAATTAGATAGCTATTGGTTGTTCAACTTACATTTCGAAAAGTTCGATGTCTTTTGAGTCAGCAGTTAGTGAAACAATCGCTTTACGGCGTTTGTTCGTGTAACCAGAATGCTTACCCATACGCTTAAGTTTACCTTTGTAATTCTGTACGTTCACTTTATCAACTTTAACACCGAAGACTTCTTCGATAGCTTGCTTAATATGTGTTTTATTAGCGCGCGTGTCAACTTCAAAAGTGTACTTTTTGAATTCCATTTGTTCAGAAGTACGCTCGGTAATGACCGGACGTTTTAGAATATCACGTGCTTCCATTAACCTAGCACCTCCTCTATTTTTTGAACTGCTGCTTTAGTCATAACAAGTTTATCGTGACCGATAAGATCAAGTACGTTAATACCTGTCGCTGTTACGACACTGATTCCAGGGATGTTACGTGCGGACAAAGCCACAGTTTCATCTAGGTCTGCAGTTACGATCAACGCTTTTCTGTTAATAGAAAGATCAGCGAGAACTTTGATGAATTCTTTTGTTTTTGGTGCTTCGAATGTTAGTCCTTCAAGAACGATTACATCTTCTTCACGAACTTTCGTAGAAAGAGCTGAAAGAAGTGCCAATCTGCGAACTTTTCTTGGCAATTTATAGCTATAGCTTCTTGGAGTTGGACCGAATACGATACCGCCTCCACGCCATTGTGGTGATCGGATCGAACCTTGACGGGCACGACCTGTACCTTTTTGACGCCATGGTTTACGTCCACCACCAGCTACTTCCCCGCGACTTTTTACTTTATGGTTACCTTGACGCAATGAAGCGCGTTGTTGGACCAATGCTTCGAATAAGACAGATTCGTTCGGTTCAATACCGAAGATTGCTGCATTCAGTTCGATGTCTCCGACAGAAGTTCCTGCCTGGTTTAATACTGATAATTTAGGCATTCTTGTTTCCTCCTTTCTTTAGTAGTCAGTTTCCTTTGATAGCGCTACGCACTTGTAGAAGTGATTTGCGTGATCCAGGAACGTTACCTTTAACTAGTAGCAAGTTGCGTTCAAGATCAACTCGTACGATTTCAAGGTTTTGAACTGTTACTGTTTTGCCACCCATACGACCTGGCATTTTTTTACCTTTGAATACACGTTGTGCATCAACAGATCCGATTGAACCTGGTGCACGGTGATGACGTGATCCGTGGGTCATAGGTCCGCGAGAATGTCCGTGACGCTTGATAACACCCTGGAAACCTTTACCTTTTGATGTACCAGTGATGTCGACGATATCGCCTTCAGCAAAAGTATCAACTTTGACTTCTTGACCAACTTCGTAGCCACTAACGTCTAATTCGCGGAATTCACGAATGAAGCGCTTAGGTGCAGTATCAGCTTTTGCAACGTGCCCTTTTTCAGGTTTGTTAGCAAGCTTTTCGCGTTTATCTTCAAATCCGATTTGGATTGATTCGTAGCCGTCTGTTTCAGTTGTCTTCTTTTGAAGAACAACGTTTTGTCCAGCTTCAATCACAGTTACCGGGATAAGATCTCCGTTTTCAGCAAAAATTTGCGTCATACCGAGTTTTCTTCCCAAGATTCCTTTGGTCATTTAGTCCACCTCCTGAATTAATGTGTGTTTTATCTAGTATCGATTAAAGTTTGATTTCAATGTCAACGCCTGATGGTAAATCGAGTTTCATTAAAGCATCGACAGTTTGTGGTGTCGGATTAACGATATCGATTAGACGTTTATGAGTACGCATTTCGAACTGTTCGCGCGAATCTTTGTATTTATGTACCGCACGAAGAATCGTGTAGACAGTTCTTTCAGTCGGTAGTGGAATCGGACCCGATACACTAGCACCCGAACGTTTTGCTGTTTCTACGATCTTTTCAGCTGATTGATCAAGAATTCTATGATCATATGCTTTTAAACGAATACGAATCTTTTGTTTTGCCATTATTTTCCCTCCCTTGCGCCTATTTTGTTATAGACATTCTCCACGAAAATTTCCCACACACATGCCATGGCAAAGCGGCCTGGTGTGTCGGCAACCTCTCGCTTCATCGCAGTCAAAGACCAACATTTAATATTATACCATAAAAAAAGAATAACGCAAGTGTTTTGGCGTAATCCTTTTCTCAACTTTATTATTA
The DNA here is from genome assembly GCF_008369195.1 of Sporosarcina sp. ANT_H38. GTDB lineage: Bacteria > Bacillota > Bacilli > Bacillales_A > Planococcaceae > Sporosarcina. Next base: position 220,261 of record NZ_VOBC01000003.1, read on the forward strand.
TAATTCTTTCTTCCTCTCATTGCAAGTCCGAGAGTAATATCCCGGACGACATACGACCTAATTAAAGAGCATGACTGTTATCCAGCCAAACAGCAGCAATGGTATGTTGTAGTGGATAAACGTAGGTACACAAGTATCCCATATATGATTATGTTGTCCATCGACATCAAGTCCAGCTGTTGGACCAAGTGTGGAGTCGGAAGCAGGAGACCCAGCATCGCCGAGCGCTGCTGATGTTCCAACGAGTGCAACGATTGCTAACGGACTGAATCCGAATGCCAAACTTAGAGGTACGAATATCGATGCAATAATTGGGATTGTGGCAAACGATGAACCGATGCCCATTGTAACAATCAATCCAATAAGTAACATAACGAATGCTGCCACTCCTTTATTGTCACCGATTGCAGAGCTTGCATATTCCACCAACGTAGTAATATGACCTGTCTCCTGAAGTACTGCGGCAAATCCATTTGCTGCAATCATTACAAATCCTACGAATGCCATCATACGCATACCTTCATTAATTAATCCGTCCGCATCTTTCCACTTAAGTGCTCCCGTAATATATAGAATTGCAATACCGGTCACCGCACCTGCAATCATTGACTGCGTCGGTATCTGTACAACTAGTGTGCCAATAAGCGCTAGTACTGTAAAGACAATATTTCTTGTTTTAACAACTACTACCTCTTCAGTAACTTCTATCTGCTTGTCCACGTACTCTCTCGGCTTGCGATAAGAAAAGAAAATAGCAATCAGAAGACCAACAAACAGACCAAGAACCGGAAGTGCCATTGCTTTTGGAATGTCCGCCATATCAACTGCCATACCTGCTGCAGTCATTTGATTAGCTAGTATTTCATGGAAGATGAATCCGTATCCATATGGAAGCAAGATATAAGGTGCTGTTAATCCAAATGTCAGAACAGTTGCAATGAGACGACGATCTATTTTTAACATATTGAGAACATGTAAAATGGGTGGCACTAATAAAGGAATGAATGCAATATGAATTGGAATAAGGTTTTGAGAAAATAAGGCCATCACTAGAAGCATTAAGACAATCAATACTTTTCCAAGAGTTGTACGATCAGGCTCTCCTTCTTTCTTCACTATGCGCAACATTGCTGCAACAATTAGCTGCGGGATACCCGTCTTCGAAATAGCTACCGCAAATCCACCTAACAAAGCATAACTGAGTGCAATTGTTGCACCATCACCAAGACCACCCGTAAATGAAACAATCGTCTCATCAAACGATAAGCCCCCTGAAAATCCTCCAACAGCCGCACCGGCAACAAGCGCCAAAACTACGTTCACTCGTAATAAACTCAAAGCTAGCATAACAACTATAGCAATAATAACCGCATTCATTTGTAGTCCTCCCATAATTTGTTTCTTTAACACGTTAAAGTGATGAAGTATAGTTCTTAAGATATCAGAGGACATTTCTTATGTCAACGAATTTATAACGTAGTACCAAAGCTAGGAACCTAAATTTATATCTCTCTATCATAGCTTTTCCAAAATACGCTGTTTTATAATTTTCTAAGCACAAAAAAACCCGCCTCAAAGGACGGGTTTTAGAGTAAAGAATTATTTAAGGATGTTTGCTACAACGCCAGCGCCTACAGTACGTCCACCTTCGCGGATAGAGAACTTCGTACCTTCTTCAAGAGCGATTGGAGCAATCAAATCGATTGTCATTTCAATGTTATCTCCAGGCATAACCATTTCTACGCCTTCAGGAAGTTCGATAACACCAGTCACGTCAGTTGTACGGAAGTAGAACTGTGGACGGTAGTTAGAGAAGAATGGAGTATGACGTCCACCCTCTTCTTTTGAAAGAACATAAACTTCAGATGTAAACTTTGTGTGTGGAATGATAGTACCTGGTTTAGCAAGTACTTGTCCACGTTGGATGTCGTCACGTGATACACCACGAAGTAGTGCGCCAATGTTGTCGCCAGCTTCTGCATAATCAAGAAGTTTACGGAACATTTCTACACCTGTAACAGTAGTAGATTTTGGCTCTTCAACTATACCGATGATATCAACAACATCACCGATTTTAACTACTCCACGCTCAACGCGACCAGTAGCAACAGTTCCACGTCCTGTGATTGAGAATACATCCTCAACAGGCATCATGAATGGTTTTTCAGTGTCACGTGGTGGTGTTGGGATATACTCGTCAACAGCAGCCATAAGTTCCATGATTTTATCTTCATATGCTTCTTCGCCTTCAAGTGCTTTAAGAGCAGAACCTTTGATGACAGGAATGTCATCGCCAGGGAAGTCATATTCAGAAAGAAGGTCACGAATTTCCATTTCAACAAGTTCAAGAAGCTCTTCGTCATCAACCATGTCACATTTGTTCATGAAGACAACTAGATGTGGAACACCTACTTGACGTGAAAGAAGGATATGCTCACGTGTTTGTGGCATAGGGCCGTCAGCTGCAGAAACAACTAGGATTCCGCCGTCCATTTGAGCTGCACCAGTGATCATGTTTTTAACGTAATCGGCGTGACCTGGGCAGTCAACGTGTGCGTAGTGACGAGTTTCAGTTTCATACTCAACGTGTGAAGTATTGATTGTAATACCGCGCTCTTTTTCTTCAGGTGCGTTATCAACGTCAGCGTAAGATGCTGCTGTTCCACCTAGTCTTTTTGCTAGAACTGTTGCGATTGCTGCAGTTAGTGTAGTTTTACCATGGTCGACGTGACCAATTGTACCAAGGTTAGCATGCTGCTTGGAGCGGTCGAATTTTTCTTTTCCCATTATGGAAATCCTCCTCGGAATATTAAAGTTTTTTTTGTTTTTATATAGGTATAGGTGCTAAAGGGGGCCCCCTCTAACATCCCATATCTATCTATTCATTAATTTAATGGATAATAGGCTAAAATGAAAATTATTCGCCTTTGTTTTTCTTGATAATTTCTTCAGCAACTGATTTCGGCACTTCTTCATAGTGATCGAATGACATTGCGAAGTTCTCGCGTCCTTGTGTGTTAGAACGAAGTGATGTTGCATATCCAAACATTTGAGCAAGTGGAACCATTGCGCGAACAATTTGAGCATTAGCACGTGCTTCCATCCCCTCAACGCGGCCGCGTCGAGAAGTGATATCGCCCATGATGTCTCCCATATATTCTTCAGGAATGGTAACTTCCACTTTCATCATTGGTTCAAGTAGAACCGGTTTTACTTTTGAAACAGCGTTTTTAAGTGCCATAGAAGCAGCAATTTTGAACGCCATTTCGTTAGAGTCGACATCATGATAAGAACCGTCAAATAGACGAGCTTTAATGTCGATCAAAGGATAACCAGCGATTACACCATTATTAAGTGAATCACGGATACCAGCTTCTACTGCAGGAATATATTCGCGTGGAACGGATCCACCAACGATATTGTTAACGAATTCGAATCCTTTTCCTTCTTCGTTAGGAGAGAATTCAATCCAAACGTGACCAAACTGTCCACGTCCACCGGATTGACGCACGAACTTACCTTCAACTTCCGCTGAAGCACGGAAAGTTTCACGATAAGATACTTGCGGAGCACCAACGTTAGCTTCAACGTTGAATTCACGGCGCATACGGTCTACAAGAACGTCAAGATGCAACTCACCCATACCAGCAATGATTACTTCTCCAGTTTCTTGGTCTGTATGTGCACGGAATGTAGGATCTTCCTCTTGAAGTTTAGCAAGAGCCATACCCATTTTATCTTGGTCGGCTTTTGTTTTAGGTTCAACAGAAAGTGAAATTACTGGTTCTGGGAAGTCCATAGACTCAAGAATGATAAGTGCACCAGCATCACAAAGTGTGTCGCCAGTTCCTGTATCTTTAAGTCCAACTGCAGCAGCAATTTCTCCTGAATGCACTTCAGAAATTTCTTCACGCGAGTTAGCATGCATTTGTAGAATACGTCCTACGCGTTCACGCTTACCTTTTGAAGCGTTTTGTACGTATGATCCTGATTGAAGAACACCAGAGTACACACGGAAGAATGTCAATTTACCCACATAAGGGTCCGTCATAACTTTGAATGCTAGTGCCGAGAACGGCTCGCTATCGTCAGAGTGACGTTCGATTTCTTCTTCAGTATCAGGATCTATCCCCTTCATAGCTGGGATATCAAGTGGTGATGGAAGGTAGTCGATAACAGCATCAAGAACAAGTTGTACACCTTTGTTTTTGAAAGCAGTACCACATACAACCGGATAGAATTCAACAGCTAATGTAGCATTACGAATAGCTTTTTTGATTTCTACGTTTGTAATTTCTTCTTCATCTAAGAATTTGTTCATAAGAACTTCGTCGAATTCAGCAACCGCTTCAATTAGCTTTTCACGGTATTCTTCTGATTGCGCACGATATTCTTCTGGAATTTCTCTTATTTCAGCGTTTAAACCTGTATCGTCTTCGTAGTAAACTGCTTTCATTTCAACTAAATCGATAATTGCTGCGAAAGAATCTTCCGCGCCAATTGGCAATTGAATTGGATGTGCGTTTGCTCCAAGACGGTCAACAAGTGTGCCAACTGAATAAAGGAAGTCAGCACCCATTTTGTCCATTTTGTTAACGAATACTAGGCGTGGAACGCCGTAGTTAGTCGCTTGACGCCAAACTGTTTCTGTTTGTGGTTCAACGCCCGATTGAGCGTCAAGTACCGTTACAGCTCCATCAAGGACACGAAGTGAACGTTCAACTTCAACAGTGAAGTCTACGTGACCTGGAGTATCAATGATGTTTACGCGGTGATTTTTCCATTCAGCTGTTGTAGCAGCTGAAGTGATTGTAATTCCACGCTCTTGCTCTTGTTCCATCCAGTCCATTTGAGATGCACCTTCGTGCGTTTCCCCGATTTTGTGGATTTTACCAGTATAATAAAGGATCCGTTCAGTCGTCGTTGTTTTACCAGCGTCGATGTGAGCCATGATACCAATGTTACGTGTATTCTCTAAGGAGAATTTTCTAGCCATAATATGATCTCCTTCCGTCTCGGATTAGAGTGTTAATGAAACGCTGAATCCTACCAGCGATAGTGAGCGAATGCTTTGTTAGCATCAGCCATTTTGTGCATTTCTTCACGGCGTTTCACAGAAGCACCAGTGTTGTTAGAAGCATCAAGGATTTCATTCGCAAGACGTTCTACCATTGTTTTTTCTCCGCGTGTGCGTGAGTAGTTAACGAGGTAACGAAGTCCAAGAGTTGTACGACGATCAGGGCGTACTTCAACTGGTACTTGATAGTTTGCTCCACCTACACGGCGTGCTTTAACCTCAAGAACTGGCATTACGTTAGTAAGTGCCGCTTCGAATACTTCAAGTGGATCTTTCCCAGAACGTTCTTTCACAAGCTCGAACGCACCATAGAGGATTTTCTGAGATGTACCTTTTTTACCGTCAACCATCATCTTATTAATTAGACGTGAAACGAGCTTCGAATTATATATCGGATCCGGAAGTACGTCACGTTTTGCAACAGGACCTTTACGTGGCATGTTGTATTCCTCCTTTCACGGTTTTCAAGCATTTTCTGCTTAAATAACCATCAATCGTAATTATTTTAATTAGTTTTTCTTAACTTTAGGTCGTTTAGCACCGTATTTAGAACGGCTTTGCAAACGGCCAGTAACACCAGCTGTATCAAGTGCTCCACGAACGATGTGATAACGAACACCTGGTAAATCTTTTACGCGTCCTCCGCGAAGTAGAACAACACTGTGCTCTTGAAGGTTGTGGCCTTCACCAGGGATGTATGCATTGACTTCCAATTGGTTAGTCAAGCGTACACGTGCATATTTACGAAGAGCCGAGTTTGGCTTTTTCGGTGTCATAGTACCAACACGCGTACAAACACCTCTTTTTTGTGGTGAGTTTACGTTTGTAGTAGCCTTTTTGAAACTGTTATAGCTTTTTCCGAGTGCTGGTGATTTAGATCCCGTCACTTTTGATTGACGTGGTTTACGGACCAATTGATTAATTGTAGGCATCGGTTTTTCCTCCTTTCGAACTTCTTTTTGTAAGACCACACATCCAGGTGGTTCATTTTTGGGTAAAAACAAAGTCTTTGTGCTTCAATGCACAAAAACTATTAATCAGTAATCGCAACCACAGCTGCACCGACTTGAATGCCACATGCATTTCCGAGTTTGTCCCTCGAATCAACATACGTCACTTGAATGTCATGAAGTTTGGCTTCCTCCACTGCTGGAGCGATAACCCGTTCTTCTGCATCCTGCGCAATAAATAATTCTATCACTATCCCTGCACGGATTGCTTTCACTGCCTGCTTTGTACCATTGATTGTTTTCTTTGCCTGCTCGACTTTTTCATAAGACATTTCCATATCCTCCAAAGTACAGACATCCAACTATCAACCTTTTGTATTTTATCATCTGTAAGATAAACTGTCAACACATAAAAGAAAAAACCGGGGGAGTTACTTTCGTATTCCCCCGTTTTAAGTTTAAGTATGCGTTACAGAACCATAACTTACTTAGTTGTAGCTTTTTCTTTTTCTTGTTCCATTACAATATGACGGTAACGCTGCATTCCTGTTCCAGCTGGAACAAGTTTCCCGATAATAACGTTTTCTTTCAAGCCGAGTAACTCGTCCGTTTTCCCTTTGATAGCTGCATCTGTCAAGACACGAGTTGTCTCTTGGAAAGAAGCTGCCGATAAGAAGGATTCCGTTTCAAGTGAAGCTTTCGTAATACCGAGTATAACAGGACGACAAGTCGCCGGAACTTTATTAACTTTAAGAACTTCCGCATTTGCATCTGAGAATTGGTGGATGTCGAGTAGTGAACCCGGTAATAGATCCGTGTCCCCTGCTTCGATGATGCGCACTTTACGAAGCATTTGGCGAACCATTACTTCAATGTGCTTATCACCGATTTCAACACCCTGCATACGGTAAACTTTTTGAACTTCTTTCAAGAGATAGACTTGAACGGTAACTACGTCTTTAACAACAATTAGTTCTTTCGGATCGATAGAACCTTCTGTTATGACTTCACCACGATCAATCATATCACCGACTTCAACTTTAAGACGGGCATTGTATGGCGTCAGATATTTCCGCGTTTCTACTTCGCCTTGAATTGTAATTTCTTTCTGACCTTCACGGATTTCATCAATCTCAGTGATTTGACCTTTGATTTCCGAAATAACTGCAACCCCTTTAGGATTACGCGATTCGAAAATTTCCTGGATACGTGGAAGACCTTGTGTTATGTCAGACCCTGCAACTCCACCTGTATGGAACGTACGCATTGTAAGCTGTGTACCCGGCTCACCGATAGATTGTGCTGCGATAATACCAACCGCTTCACCAACCTCAACTGTTTCACCTGTTGCCAAGTTAATGCCGTAACAGAGTTTACAAACACCGTGTTTCGTATTACATGTGAACGCAGAACGAATTGTTATTTGCTCAAGTCCCGCATCCAAAATGGCACGAGCTGCATCAGCAGTAATCAAACCATCTCGTTTAAGGATCAAAGCACCTGTTTCAGGATGATAAATCGTTTTCCTCGTGTGACGGCCTTCGATACGCTCATCTAGACCTTCGATTACTTCCGCTCCATCCATTAGTGCTCCGATATCCAATCCGCGATCTGTACCACAATCATCTTCACGGACAATTACGTCTTGCGCAACATCGACAAGTCGACGTGTCAAGTAACCTGAGTCAGCCGTCTTAAGGGCTGTATCTGCAAGTCCTTTACGAGCACCGTGTGTTGATATGAAGTACTCAAGCACTGTCAGACCTTCACGGAATGACGATTTGATTGGTAGTTCAATAATTCGGCCGGCCGGATTGGCCATTAGACCACGCATACCAGCAAGCTGTGTGAAGTTTGATGCGTTACCTCGGGCACCCGAGTCACTCATCATATAAATAGGGTTTGAGTGGTCAAGTGAATCCATTAGTTTGCCCTGTATTACATCCTTAGCATGGCTCCAGTAAGAGATAACGCGATCATATCGCTCTTCCTCTGTAATGAGACCACGACGGAATTGTTGCAACACTTTATCCACTTTTTCTTGTGCTTCATTCAAGATGTCCTCTTTATTCGGTAGGACGACAATATCGGATATACCAATTGTAATTCCTGCACGAGTAGAGTATTTGAATCCAAGATTTTTCATACGGTCAAGCATTCTAGACGTTTCAGTAATTTGGAAACGTTTGAAGATCTCTGCGATGATATTCCCAAGGATTTTTTTCTTAAATGGTTCGATTAGTTCTTGTTCAGCAACATGCTCTTTTACATTTACAGTCCCAGAAACAAAATACTTGTCTGGTGTTTCAATTTGCAAGTTGAAGTCTGACGGCTCGTTAATATACGGGAACGATTTCGGCAGAATCTCGTTGAAAATTATTTTTCCGACTGTCGTAATAAGAAGTTTGGCATTTTGTTCCTCAGTGAAAGTAGGGTTATTCAAAGATCTTGCTTGAATAGCGATACGCGAATGAAGATGCGCGAAGCCGTTATGATAAGCAATAAGTGCTTCATCCGCATCACGGAATGAAGTACCTTCTCCTGACGCGCCTTTACGTTCCAGTGTGAGGTAATAGTTTCCTAATACCATATCCTGAGAAGGCGTAACGACTGGTTTCCCATCTTTCGGGTTCAAAATGTTTTGTGCTGCTAGCATAAGTAGACGCGCTTCCGCTTGTGCTTCCGCGGATAAAGGAACATGGACTGCCATTTGGTCACCGTCAAAGTCAGCGTTATAAGCTGTACAAACAAGAGGGTGAAGCGTGATCGCACGTCCTTCTACAAGAATCGGCTCGAATGCTTGAATACCAAGTCGGTGAAGAGTTGGGGCACGGTTCAATAGAACCGGATGCTCCTTAATTACTTCTTCTAGAACGTCCCATACTTCCGAATGGAGGCGTTCAATTTTACGTTTGGCACTCTTAATATTGTGTGCAAGACCTCGTTCAACGAGTTCTTTCATAACAAACGGTTTAAACAGTTCAATCGCCATTTCTTTCGGCAGACCACATTGATACATTTTCAAGTTAGGCCCTACGACGATAACGGAACGACCAGAATAGTCAACACGTTTTCCTAGTAAGTTTTGACGGAAACGTCCTTGCTTACCTTTCAACATATGAGAAAGAGATTTCAATGGACGGTTACCAGGTCCTGTAACCGGACGGCCACGACGACCATTATCGATGAGCGCATCGACTGCTTCTTGCAGCATCCGCTTCTCATTCTGAACAATGATCCCTGGTGCTCCTAAATCTAATAGGCGTTTCAATCTGTTATTCCGGTTGATGACCCTTCGGTACAGGTCGTTTAAGTCGGATGTTGCAAATCGTCCACCATCAAGTTGTACCATTGGACGAAGTTCTGGCGGAATGACTGGTAACACTTCAAGAACCATCCATTCAGGCTTATTGCCTGAGTTACGGAATGCTTCAACAACTTCTAGGCGTCTGATTGCACGCGTACGACGTTGCCCTTGAACTGTTTTCAATTCTTCTTTCAGGAACTCCATCTCTTTTTCAAGATCAATAGCTGCAAGAAGACGTTCAATCGCTTCAGCACCCATAAGTGCTTGGAATTTAGAACCATACTTTTCGCGATAGATGCGGTATTCCCGTTCAGAAAGTAGTTGCTTTCTTTCAAGCGGAGTATCCGCAGGGTCAACGACTACATAAGACGCGAAATAGATAATTTCCTCCAGAGCACGCGGTGTCATATCAAGGATAAGACCCATTCGGCTTGGAATTCCTTTGAAGTACCAAATATGTGTTACTGGAGCTGCTAGTTCAATATGTCCCATACGTTCACGGCGAACTTTTTGACGCGTAACTTCTACTCCACAACGGTCACAAACGACGCCTTTATAACGAACGCGTTTATACTTCCCGCAATGACATTCCCAATCTTTTGTAGGTCCAAAAATACGTTCACAGAACAGACCATCTTTTTCGGGTTTCAATGTACGGTAGTTAATTGTTTCTGGCTTTTTAACTTCACCATATGACCATGAACGGATCTTATCAGATGAAGCAAGCCCTATTTTCATATACTCAAAATTGTTTACATCTATCAAGGAGCCTACCTCCCTCTAGTCTTATCGCTGCAATTGGCTTTTCCGAGCAAGCGCACACCTTATATTCAAAAGAGAAAGGGGAAAACGTTAATTTCCCCTTAAATTCATTTATATCATTCACTAGGCAAATCAAACAGGCTGATTTTCTTTTATAAGATTCAAAGCATCTGTTGGTTGCATATCATCGTCTTCGTCAAGATCACGTAATTCGATTTCTTCAAAATCAATCGATAGCATCTTAACATCCAAACCAAGACTTTGAAGTTCTTTAATAAGAACTTTAAAGGATTCTGGAACTCCTGGTTGTGGAACACTTTCACCTTTAACAATTGCTTCGTACGTCTTCACACGTCCTACGACGTCATCCGACTTCACAGTCAGAATCTCTTGAAGCGTATAAGCTGCTCCATAGGCTTCAAGTGCCCACACTTCCATCTCACCGAAACGTTGTCCACCGAACTGAGCTTTACCGCCCAGTGGTTGCTGTGTGACGAGTGAGTATGGCCCTGTTGAACGGGCGTGGAGCTTATCATCTACCATGTGGGCCAGTTTGATAATGTACATGACACCGACTGATACGCGGTTGTCGAAAGCTTCACCTGAACGTCCGTCATACAGAATTGTTTTTCCGTCACGGTCCATTCCAGCTTCTTCCATCGTTTCCCAAACATCTTGTTCGTTCGCCCCGTCAAATACAGGGGACGCCATATGGATGCCGAGGGTACGAGATGCCATACCAAGGTGCATTTCAAGAACCTGTCCGATGTTCATACGTGATGGAACACCAAGCGGGTTAAGCATGAGGTCAATTGGTGTGCCGTCCGGCAAATAAGGCATATCCGCTTCAGGTAAGATGCGGGAAATAACCCCTTTGTTTCCGTGACGTCCAGCCATTTTGTCCCCAACGGAAATTTTCCGTTTTTGAACAATATACGCGCGGACCAATTGGTTAACGCCCGGTGGCAATTCATCGCCATCTTCACGATTGAACACTTTCACGTCTAGAACAATACCGCCCGCACCATGAGGTACTTTAAGGGAAGTATCACGTACTTCGCGTGCTTTTTCACCGAAAATCGCATGTAAAAGTCTTTCTTCGGCAGTCAGTTCAGTTACGCCTTTCGGAGTCACTTTCCCAACAAGGATATCTCCATCACGAACTTCAGCTCCGATACGAATAATCCCACGGTCATCCAGGTTACGAAGCGCATCTTCACCTACGTTCGGAATGTCACGCGTAATTTCTTCAGGACCGAGTTTCGTATCTCTCGCTTCAGATTCGTATTCTTCGATATGGACCGAAGTATACACATCATCTTTCACAAGACGTTCGCTCATAATTATTGCATCTTCATAGTTGTAGCCATCCCATGTCATAAATGCCATAAGGACGTTACGACCAAGCGCTAGCTCTCCTTGCTCCATTGATGGACCATCTGCAAGAATATCAAGAGGTTTAACGCGATCTCCTACACTACAAATTGGACGTTGGTTATAACATGTCCCTTGGTTCGAACGAATAAAGTTTTCAAGACGATATATCGTAAGGTCGCCTTTCACTTCTTTACCGTCAACTGTTTCAATACGACGAACACGAATTTCTCTTGCCTCAACATGTTCGACAACTCCATCAAACTTCGCAAGTACTGCCGCACCTGAATCGCGTGCTGATATGTGTTCCATACCAGTTCCTACGAATGGTGATTCCGGATTGAGAAGAGGGACTGCTTGACGTTGCATGTTCGCTCCCATAAGGGCACGGTTCGAGTCATCATTCTCAAGGAAAGGAATACATGCTGTTGCCGCAGAAACTACCTGTTTAGGCGAAACATCCATGTAGTCAATCTGTTCGCGCTTAAAGACAGTGTTATCCCCTTGGAAACGACCGACGACTCCTTCACTAACGAAAGAACCATCTTCTGCAAGAATTGCATTTGCTTGTGCTACTACGTAGTTATCTTCTACATCCGCAGTCAAGTAATCGATTCTAGAAGTAACCCGACCAGAAATAGGATCAACTTTTCGATAAGGTGTTTCAATAAATCCGAACTTATTCACTTTCGCAAACGTAGAAAGCGAGTTAATCAGTCCGATATTCGGTCCCTCTGGTGTTTCAATTGGACACATGCGTCCGTAATGAGAGTAATGTACGTCACGTACTTCCATTCCTGCACGTTCCCTTGTCAAACCCCCAGGTCCAAGTGCAGACAGCCTGCGTTTATGTGTTAATTCGGCAAGCGGATTCGTCTGATCCATGAACTGAGAAAGTTGAGAACTACCAAAGAACTCTTTAATAGATGCGATAACGGGGCGAATATTAATCAACTGTTGCGGTACGATTGACTGAGTATCATTAATGGACATACGTTCTTTTACGACACGTTCCATACGAGAAAGCCCGATACGGAACTGGTTTTGAAGAAGTTCACCAACTGAACGCAGACGACGGTTACCTAGATGATCGATATCATCCGTATTACCCACACCATGTAGAAGGTTGAAGAAATAACTGATTGAAGCAACGATATCTGCTGGCGTTACATGCTTGATAGAATCATCGACATACGCGTTCGAAATTACGTTGATTACCTGTTTTTCTTCGCTTTTCGGAGAATAAATTTTGATGGACTGGATCGTTATTTTTTCGTCGAGAACTCCACTTGCATGCGTAATCTCTTCGAAACCGATTCCTTTTTCCAAATGCGGAAGAAGACGGTCCAAGGCACGGCGATCGATGAGTTGATCTTTTTCAAGCAGAATTTCACCAGTTTCAGGGTCGACAAGTGTTTCAGCGACAACCTGGTTGAACAAGCGATTTTGTGCATGAAGCTTCTTATTCATCTTATAGCGCCCTACATTTGCTAAATCATACCGTTTTGCATCAAAAAATCGTGAGAACAAAAGATTCTTCGCGCTATCCAGCGTTGGTGGTTCACCTGGGCGAAGACGTTCGTATATCTCAAGCAATGCTTTTTCAGAGCTTTCAGTGTTGTCCTTTTCAAGCGTGTTACGCAGATACTCATTATCACCGATTAAATCAATGATTTCCTGATCGGATGAGAATCCGAGTGCACGAAGGAGTACCGTTACTGGTAACTTACGTGTCCGGTCAATCCGGACGTGAACAACATCTTTAGCATCTGTTTCATACTCAAGCCAAGCACCGCGATTCGGAATAACAGTTGCACCGAAACCACGTTTACCATTTTTGTCCGTTTTGTCACTGTAATAAACACTTGGAGACCGGACGAGCTGGGAGACTATTACCCTCTCCGCACCATTAATAACGAATGTACCATTTTCCGTCATGAGCGGGAAATCACCCATAAAGACATCTTGCTCTTTTACTTCTTCCGTCTCTTTATTATGGAGACGTACTTTTACACGGAGCGGTGCTGCAAACGTTACATCACGCTCTTTCGATTCCTCAACGGGATATTTAGGATCCCCAAGAGTGTAATCGATGAACTCCAACGATAGATTTCCCGTAAAATCTTGAATCGGAGAAATATCGCGGAACATATCCAGCAGTCCTTCTTCTAAGAACCACTCATAAGATGCCGTCTGGATTTCAATCAGATTCGGCAGATCGAGCACTTCGCTGATCCGTGCGAAACTCCTCCGCTGACGGTGTTGACCATACTGAACTAAGTGACCTGTCAACTCTTTCACCCCTTATAAAACAATATTAGTTCTTTGCGAAACCATAAAAATAGTGTATGATATCGAAAAAAACAAAAAGAAAACGAGTTCTGGCAAGAGCTCATTTTCGGTTTTACCAACTTTTATACATTGTCAGTATGCCTTTCATTTCCATTATTCATGCAAAAGGGCATACGAACGCACTATAATAATTTATGCATTTTATAACAATACCATATCGATACTATCGAGTCAATTTTTTTCGACTCTTAAAATATAATAACCCTTCTTCTTAACGACTGTCTCAACGTTGCCAAAAAGCTCTGTCAAACAATCAATTGTTGAAGGTGCACCTTGTTTCTTTTGAATGACGATCCACAACTCACCGCCAACTTTAAGTTTCGAAAAAGCGCCTTCGTAAAACTTGAATACCGTCTCTTTTCCTGCACGGATAGGCGGATTTGTCAAAATTGCAGCAAACCCCTCTGCCGTGACACCGGATAATGCATCACTTGGATAAATCTCTATATTTGAAATGCCGTTTTGTTTTGCATTATGCGCAGCAAGAGCGAGTGCACGTTCATTCACGTCGACCATGTGAACGCTCCGTTCCGGAAAAGATGCGGCAATCGATAAACCAATTGGACCATACCCACAACCTACGTCAAGAATTAACCCATCGGTTTCCGGCAAGACAAAAGTCTCAGCCAAAAGTTGCGAACCGAAATCCACTTCACCTTTACTAAACACGCCAGCATCCGTCTTAAATCGAAATGTTTTTCTGCGTAATTCCGCAGACCACTCTTTCGGATTACTTTTAACTTTCGGATTTTCCGAGTAGTAATGTTCAGACATACCAGTCTTCCCCCTCGTATAGAGACTTATAACACAAAAAGAAGATAGTCAACGTACACTATCGTTCAGAAGACCTGTTCTTCACAAGTCTAGATAAAAAAACAAAGAAAAGCTCGTCCAAATCCGACGAGCTTTTCTTCATTAATAAAAAATTACTTAACTTCTACGCCTGCGCCTACAGCTTCAAGCTTAGCTTTAATTTCTTCAGCTTCGTCTTTAGTTACGCCTTCTTTGATTGCTTTAGGAGCGTTATCTACAACTTCTTTAGCTTCTTTCAAGCCAAGACCAGTGATTTCACGAACTGCTTTGATAACTTTGATTTTTTCTTGTCCAGCAGCAGTAAGGATTACGTCAAATTCAGTTTGCTCTTCTTCAGCAGCAGCACCAGCACCAGCCATTGCAACAGGTGCAGCAGCAGTTACGCCAAATTCTTCTTCGATTGCTTTTACAAGGTCGTTTAGTTCAAGTACTGTCATTTCTTTGATCGCTTCAAGGATGTTTTCTTTAGTCATTATAATTTCCTCCTAATATTCTTTTTTGTCGGGCTTAACCCGCAAGTGGTATTTCAGGCTGCTTTATTAAGCGCCTTGTTCTTCTTTTTGCTCTGCAACTGCTTTTGTAGCAAGTGCAAAGTTGCGCATCGGAGCTTGAAGTACGCTGAGAAGCATAGAAAGTAGACCTTCGCGTGACGGAAGTTCCGCCAATGCTTTAACGTCTGCTTCTGATGCAAGTGTACCTTCGATTACGCCAGCTTTAATTTCAAGCTTGTCGTTTTTCTTTGCAAAATCGTTAAGGATTTTTGCAGGAGCAACAACGTCTTCGTTTGAAAATGCAATCGCGTTAGGGCCTGTTAGGAATTCATTCAACCCTTCAAGTCCTGCAGCTTCAGCGGCACGGCGTGACATCGAGTTTTTGTAAACTTTGAAGTCAATACCAGCTTCACGAAGTTGTTTACGAAGTTCAGTAACTTGACCTACAGTCAAACCACGGTAATCGACAACAACTACAGATGCTGCTGATTTTAACTTATCAGTAATTTCTCCAACTACTGCTTGTTTTGCTTCTAATACTGTGCTCATTTGGACACCTCCTAAAAAGTTTGGGTCACTTATACCGATATGAAAAGCCCTCAATCTACAAAAGTAGACTGAGGGCTGAAAAGTCGTCATCTTTTAAAAGAAAAAGAGCGTCTTGTCCTCGGCAGGATTCTTTAAGCGGCATGCCGCTCCTGCTGTCTACGGTACAAATGGTTATATTCACAACAAAAGTCATCTTACCAAAAGATTACCTAGTTGTCAATATTATTTACTAACTGCTACGCTTGAAGGATCAACTTTTACAGAAGGACCCATTGTTGTCGTAATGTTAACCGACTTCATGTATGTTCCTTTTGCAGTAGCTGGTTTCGCTTTAAGAACAGTATCAAAAACAGTTGCGAAGTTTTCCGCAAGTTTAGCATTGTCGAATGAAACTTTCCCGATTGGCGCGTGGATAATTCCAGCTTTGTCCGCACGGTATTCAACTTTACCTGCTTTGATTTCTGCTACAGCTTTTGCTACGTCAAATGTTACTGTTCCTGTTTTCGGGTTAGGCATAAGTCCTTTTGGCCCAAGAACGCGACCAATTTTCCCTACTTCACCCATCATGTCAGGTGTTGCAACGATAACGTCAAAGTCGAACCAACCTGATTGAATTTTAGCGATATATTCCGCATCTCCTGCATAGTCTGCACCAGCAGCTTCTGCTTCTTTAAGTTTTTCGCCTTTAGCGAAAACGAGAACGCGTTGAGTTTTACCAGTACCGTTTGGAAGTACAACTGCCCCACGGATTTGTTGGTCATTTTTACGAGTGTCGATCCCAAGACGGAATGCAACTTCGACTGTTGCGTCGAAATTAACTGTACTTGTTTTTTTCGCAAGTTCGATCGCTTCAGTAGCGCCGTATGCTTTCATATGTTCAACTAGCTTTGCAGCTTCCGTGAACTTTTTACCTTTTTTAGCCATTTAAAAATTCCTCCTCGATTGTGGTTTTAACGGGTTAAACCTCCCACGAATAAGGGTTGCGTGCTCCGGAGAACAAGCGCAACCCCCACTACAAACAATTATTGATTTATAAAATCATGATCAGTCTTCGATCGTGATTCCCATACTGCGAGCAGTACCTTCAACCATTGCCATCGCTGCTTCAACTGACGCCGCGTTTAAATCTTCCATCTTTTGTTCTGCAATTTCGCGAACTTTATCACGTTTCACAGTAGCAACTTTCTTTTTATTCGGTTCACCTGAACCTTTTGTAAGATTAGCTGCAACCTTCAGCAAAACTGCTGCGGGTGGAGTTTTTGTAATGAAAGTAAATGAACGGTCTTCGAATACAGAAATTACAACAGGAATAATTAGACCTGCTTGATCCGCTGTACGCGCATTGAATTCTTTACAGAATCCCATGATGTTCACACCTGCTTGTCCTAACGCCGGTCCAACTGGCGGAGCCGGATTCGCTTTTCCTGCAGGAATTTGCAATTTAACAACCTTAATGACTTTTTTAGCCACGAGACACACCTCCTTAAGTCCGTGATGTGGTAATAGGGTTGCCCCTCCCACTCATATGTGCCTGCCGACTTGCGCCGGTAGAATTTGATAGTTCGTCCAGACCATTTGTTTACAGTCTGACCTTTGAAATGATACCACTATTTCGCGATATGCGCAAGAGGTAACTGTTTATAATTTTTGAACTTGTTCGAAGTCGAGCTCCATATTCGTCTCTCTTCCGAACATATCAACAGATACTTTAACTTTACCTTTGTCCATATCGATTTCTTCCACTTTACCTTGGAAGTGCGCAAATGGTCCTTCAAGTACTTCAACCATCTCACCGATTGAGAAGTCAATTTCCACTTTACGCTCTTTAACGCCCATTTGTTTGAGAATGAACTCAACTTCTTCTGGAAGTAGTGGCGTAGGCTTCGAGCCTCCACCTGATGAACCAATGAACCCTGTCACACCGGGTGTATTACGTACAACATACCAGGAATCGTCCGTCATAATAATTTCCACAAGAACATAACCTGGGAACGTTTTTTTCAAGACCGTACGTTTTTTACCATCTTTGAAATCTGTTTCTTCTTCTTCCGGAATGACGACGCGGAATATCTTATCAGACATACCCATTGTTTCAACACGTTTTTCCAGATTGGCTTTCACCTTGTTCTCATAACCGGAGTACGTATGAACAACGTACCAATTTTTTTCCATCTCCATAATGTCGAGGACTAAACGTCCGTCCCTCCTTTTTCCCTACAATTAAATAAAAACGCAAGCACCCGGATTAGAGGAGCTGGAGTTTAGACAATCGAAAAATCCCGTTCATACTGTCAGACGGGATATTTTTCAAGGGGAATATTTATATTGCCTTATTATAACGCAAGGTACCATTCTAATACTCGTGAAATGCCAAGATCAACGAGTCCGAAGTAGACTGCCATGAAAACGACTGTCGAAAGAACAACAATTGTGTAACGTGTCAATTCTTTGCGTCTCGGCCAGCTGACTTTTCTCATTTCCGAAACAACGTCTTTGAAAAAACCAATTAACTTGCTCATTATACCGTAGACCTCCGAATATAAGTATGATTCTGCTCCCAAACAAACTACTTTATGCAGTTTGTTTGTGCAAAGTATGTGTATTGCAATGCCTGCAAAATTTCTTGAGTGACAAACGTTCTGTTGGCTTATCTTTACGTGCAGGCACCGAATAGTTTCGTGATCCGCATGTATCGCAACTTAAAATAATTTTTTGAGACATTCCCTCACCCTTTACGACTCATTATTCCTATTCGAAAAGAGCCAAGGCAACACATGTTTAAGTGCGCGAGGAGCGGAGTTGAAAGTTGAAAAATAGCGAAGCCGCCTTATGCCCCGGACTTCTTGAACATCTTCTCATAGTCTTGTTAAATCGTACCATCTACCATTCATGATGTCAATACGAGGAAAATGGATGATTAGCGTACTATCTCGATTTGCATATAACGCTCGAGTTTACGCTTTATCCGTTGAAGCGCATTGTCAACAGACTTAACTTGCCTGTTCAGCTCCTCAGAAATTTCTTGGTAAGACTGTCCGTCTAGGTAAAGTGCCAGCACTTGTTTTTCAAGACTGCTTAGTACTTTGTTCATTTCATCTTCCATCTGAACAAAATCTTCCCTGTGAATCATAAGCCCTTCAGGATCATCCAACACTGGTCCAGCGATTACGTCGAGTAATGTGCGGTCTGACTCTTCGTCAAATACAGGCTTGTCCAATGATACAGACGTATTTAGCGGGATATGCTTCTGTCTTGTCGCAGTTTTAATAGCCGTAATGATCTGCCGCGTGATGCAAAGTTCCGCAAACGCCTTGAACGAACTCAATCTATCTTCTTTAAAATCGCGAATCGCTTTATATAAACCGATCATACCTTCTTGGATAATGTCTTCCCGGTCTCCACCGATAAGAAAGTATGAGCGAGCTTTCAATCTAACAAAAGATTGATACTTCCTAATAAGAAAATTTAGAGCATCTGTGCTGCCTTCGTGGATGATTGCTATGACTTCCCCGTCGGATAATCCGGTGAAATCCAATATGTTGCCCTCAACGTATGTTTTCTCCACCATCTGGATCACCCCGGTTCGTTATCACTATTATATAGCAAGTATACCGTATTGGAAAAATTTACGTCAACCGTTCATTTCATTCCACGTCGCCATTTTTCAAATATTTCAGCAACTTCGTCAGTTAAAGGGATTCGTGAAAGCGGCTGCCGCCCTTGGATATCCTTCACTTTCACCGAAATAAGATCCTCTATTTTATTTACTTCAAGTTCTAGCTCGCGAGCTGACTTTCGAAGTGCTCCATGTGCAAAAATGACCCATTGTTCTGTCAAATCCGATGTAGCTACATGAATTTGTACGCGTCGCCCTCTCAATTCAGAGACAAGCTTTTCAATTCTTTCATCGGCTGTTTCCTTTTCCCGAGTAAAGACAATTTCTACATTGTGATGCCGTTTCTTTTTTTCAATCCCCGGTACAAGATGCGCATCAAAAACAATAATGACCCGCCACCCAGTATGCGCTTTATACTCCGCCATTCGTTCGATCAGGCGGTCACGTGCATCCGCTAGCTTTTCCCGCTTCATCTCGCCTAGTTCCTCCCATGCGCCGATGACATTGTAGCCATCGACTAGGAGTATATCTGTTTTCATCTACCAGAGGTATGTGGTTGTCTTTTGCGTAGCACTTCATACATGAGTAAGGAAGCTGCAACAGACGCATTTAATGATGTAACATGCCCAACCATTGGCAAGTGATAGAGGAAATCGCATTTCTCTTTCAAAATACGGGACATTCCTTTCCCTTCGCTTCCAATAATGACGGCAAGCGGAAGTGTCGCATCCATTAGTCTGTAATCTACCGATTTAGCAGCGTCTGTACCCGCTATCCAGACACCTCGTTTTTTTAATTCCTCTACTGTTTGTGAAAGATTATTAACACGCACAACTGGGATATGTTCGATTGCACCAGTGGATGACTTCGCCACAACACCTGTCAATCCGACGGCACGACGTTTCGGTATAATTACTCCGTGAACACCCGACGCATCAGCTGTACGTAGAATTGAACCTAGATTATGGGGATCTTCTAGTTCATCAAGAATAAGGAAGAATGGATCTTCCCCCCGTTCTGTTGCCACAGTGAAGAGATCTTCAAGCTCCGCATACTCGTAAGCGGCTACCGAAGCAACAATTCCTTGATGATTTACATCCAGCAAACCATCCAGTTTTTGTTTCGGCACTGCTTGCACGATTATTCCCGCTTTTTTTGCCAACGATAGAATTTCACCGATGCTCTTCATATTCAGTCCTTCAGCAACCCATATCTTATTCAATTCTCTGCCTGAGCGCAGTGCTTCTACGATAGGATTTTTCCCGCCAATTAATTCAGATTCGATATCATTCTCGTGTTCGTGCTCATTCATTTTAATTCTTCCTCCTTTGGCATTTCGATGAACCGGATTGACTCACCAATAATTTCTTGTACTCGCTCTGTTCTTCCTAATAAGTGTAAATAACCAATAACCGCTTCAAATCCTGAGCTGTAATTGTAGGTCACGACATCAGTGTTTTTAGGGACAGAACCAGATTTCGCATTGCGGCCACGTCTCATGACCGCCTCTTCTTCTTCCGTCAAAAATCCTGATGCCTGCATCGTCTTAAGTATAGCTGCCTGCGATTTCGCGGAGACATAATTCGTCGCTTCTCTGTGCAGCACATTCGGTTTTACACGACCTGAACGAAGGAGATGCTCCCGGATCTCCCGTTCATACACTGCATCACCCATGTAAGCAAGAGCCAACGCTTTTAATTGTTTTACATCTATATCGCGTAGGTTATACACATTGCTCATCCTCTTTTCCACCGCATGCCTTGTGCAGTATCTTCTAGGATAATTCCTTGTGCTTTCAATTCATCACGAATTTCATCCGAACGCTTGAAGTCTTTGTTACGGCGCGCTTCGAGTCTTTCTTCGATTAACGCTTCGACATCTTCATCCAACAGCCCTGCTTCTTCGTCCATTGGTAATCCAAGAACCGTTAGTAGTCCGTCAAATACGTGGATGAAGTGCTCTAGTACATCAGGTTGTGTGTTTTTTTCTAGTAAATAGACGTTTGCCAGCTTGGATAATTCGAATACCGACGCGATAGCGTTAGCCGTGTTAAAGTCATCATCCATTGCCAATTCAAAGTCGTTTTTAATTTCATCCACTTTATGATTCCAGATATCTTTCTGATCTCCTAGATCTGCGGATGTCGCGAGACGGTGTTTCAAATTGTTATATGCTGTACGAATCCGCGCAAGTCCGTTCTCTGCACTCACAACAAGATCTTGTGAGAAATTGACTGGGTGCCGGTAATGAACGGATAAAATGAAGAAGCGAAGTACTTTCGGATCAATCTGCTTCCTGATATCGTTCACTAGAACAAAATTACCAAGTGATTTGGACATTTTTTCGTTATCGATATTAATATAACCGTTATGCATCCAATAGCGCGCGAACTGCTTTCCTGTCATTGCTTCTGATTGGGCAATTTCGTTTTCATGGTGTGGGAATGTTAAATCTTGACCACCCGCATGTATATCAATTGTATCACCGAGATGTTCTCTTGCCATAACTGAACATTCAATATGCCACCCCGGACGGCCCAATCCCCATGGACTTTCCCATGCGATTTCTCCTACCTTAGCTGCTTTCCACAGGGCAAAGTCAAGTGGATTTTCTTTCTTGACGCCTTCTTCAATACGAGCGCCGACTTTTAATTCATCCGTCGATTGTTGAGACAGCTTTCCGTAACCTTCAAATTTCTGCGTACGGTAGTAGACATCCCCATGCGATTCATAAGCGAACCCTTTATCGATTAGTACTTTCACGAAATCGACTATGTCTTCGATATGATCGGTCACGCGTGGATGGACGTCCGCTTTACTGCAACCGAGTGCTGAGACGTCTTCAAAGTATGCTTCGATGAAGCGATCAGTCAGTTCACCTACTTCTTCCCCAAGTTCATTAGCTGCTTTAATAATTTTGTCGTCAACGTCTGTGAAGTTCGAAACGAATGTTACGTCATATCCACGATATTCGAGATAGCGTCGCACTGTATCAAAAGCGATAACCGGACGTGCATTTCCGATATGAATGTAGTTGTAAACAGTCGGACCGCAGACATACATCTTCACTTTCCCCTCTTCCATTGGAATGAAAGGCTCTTTCTTGCGCGTCAGTGTATTGTAGATTTGAATTGTCATGATAAATCTCCTTCCTTTACTTTGGAAACCTCTAATTGTTCTAGTTTATTTTTCAATTCACTAATTTCATCCTCAAGATTCTGGCATCTATCTGAAACTGGATCCGGCATGTCTCGGTGATCATGTTTACTTTTCACGCGCACACCGTTCGAAATGACGACTTTCCCCGGAATGCCCACAACCGTCGACTCTGGTGGGACATCTTTCAGTACGACTGAACCTGCTCCCACTTTACTGCCCTCGCCAATTGTTATGGAACCCAGCACTTTCGCACCCGATGCAATAAGTACATTGTCATGAAGTGTCGGATGGCGCTTACCGCTTTCTTTACCAGTACCGCCAAGGGTCACACCTTGGTAAATTGTGACGTCGTTGCCAATTTCACACGTTTCTCCAATAACAACACCCATTCCATGATCTATGAAAAACCTACGTCCTATTTTTGCGCCAGGATGAATTTCAATACCTGTAAAAAAGCGGCTGATTTGTGAAACGAGCCGTGCCATAAATAACAACTTCCGCTTATATAAAGCATGCGCAATTCGATGAGACCATAGTGCATGTAAACCTGAATAAGTTAGAACAACTTCAAAAATAGTACGCGCTGCCGGGTCCTGTTCAAATATGCATCGAACGTCTTCTTTCATCCTTCGGAACAACTCGTTTCCCTCCTTAGATATCCTTGTCTAGTTCCAGCGGCCAGATACTCGGGTCCGTTTTTCAAATAAAAAAATACGTCCCCGCCAAATAAATGACAGAGACGCATTAAATGCGCGGTTCCACTCCACTTGGAAGGTGTTTACCTTCCCGCTTGACGCCCATAACGCTGGCGATGCGTCCGGCCTACTTACTTTCGACACGGCACTCAAAGGGGCATTTCCACATTACAGAGGCACAGATCATTTACAGCCGATGATGATCCTCTCTAAAGAGCGTGCAATGTGTACTTATCCTTTTCTACGGTTTAGGTCTATAGGGATATAAGTTATGCAGTCGAAAGGGTTTGAACTTCATCCCTCTTTGCAGCGACAGGACGTCGCGGCTTTAGACCGCGTTCCTTAAAACGATCTCCCATAGTTATTAACTTTCATTTTACATTTCAAACGATGAAAGTCAACGTTATTGTTTTGCGTATTTAGCGACTCGTTCAATGGACTTTTCTTTACCGATTAAAGCAATAGACGCCTGTAATTCAGGTCCATGCATTTGACCAGTTGTCACAACTCGAATCGGCATAAAGAGGTTTTTCCCTTTATGACCAGTTTCCTTCTGGACTGCTTTAATAGCGTCTTTAATCGACGGCGCATCGAATGTTTCAAGTGTTTCCAATTTCTCTTTGAATGAAGCCATTACCTCAGGAACTTGCTCCCCTGCAAGTACAGCTTGGGATTCTTCATCATATTCAATCTCATGATCGAAAAACTGGGCAGATAATTCAATAATTTCCGCACCAAAGCTTAGCTGATCCTGATAAAGAGCGATTAAGTCATGTGCCCATGCAGCTTCTGATTCAGTCATCTCTTTATTGATTAGACCTGCATCTTGAAGATGCGGTAATGCGAAATCAATTACTTCTTCAAGGCTCATCTTTTTCACATACTGGTTATTCGTCCACGTCAATTTCTGTTTATCAAACATGGAAGGTGATTTAGATAGACGGCTTTCGTCGAACATCTTGATCAATTCCTCGTGCGTGAAAATCTCCTCTTCCCCACCTGGAGACCAACCAAGTAGCGCGAAGAAATTGAACATTGCTTCTGGTAAATACCCAAGATCTTTGTATTGTGAGATGAATTGAATAATCGATTCGTCACGTTTAGAAAGTTTTTTACGGTCTTCATTAACGATCAGTGTCATATGTCCAAATTGCGGATACTGCCAACCAAAGACGTCAAATATCATCAGTTGTTTCGGTGTATTCGTCAAATGTTCTTCACCACGGAATACGTGGGAGATTTTCATTAAATGATCATCGATAACAACAGCAAAGTTATAAGTAGGTATACCATTGGCTTTTACAAGAACCCAGTCGCCTACGTCTTTCGATTCGAATGATACCGCGCCACGAACAAGGTCCTCGAATTTATATGTGGCATTTTCTGGTACACGCATGCGAATTGTATGTGAAAGTCCGGCAGCTTCCTTTTCTGCAACTTCTTCTGTACTCAGATTACGACATTTACCGCCATACATCGGCGCAGCGATTCCAGCTGATTTCTGCGTTTCGCGCTCTGCTTCTAGTTCATCTGATGTACAGAAACATTTGTAAGCATTACCGCTTTCCAACACCTCTTGACCATATTTCGTATAAAGGTCAAGACGCTCCATTTGGCGGTAGGGACCGTATGGACCACCGATGTCGACTGATTCATCGTAATCTATACCAAGCCATTTTAAGTTTTCAAGTTGGGAAAGTTCCCCCGCTTCGATATTTCGTTCAATATCTGTATCTTCAATTCGTACAATGAATTTCCCGCCATGGTGACGTGCGAAAAGATAATTAAAAAGCGCCGTCCGTGCTCCCCCAATATGTAAATGGCCTGTTGGACTTGGTGCATAACGTACGCGTACTTCTGAAGTCATATAAATTCTCTCCAATCTAATTTTACTACTGTTTGCTATTTTACCACTTGCCAAGACTGTTTAAAAGGTGTTACGCCTTAATGAGCAGAATCGTCGCCATGGAAGCAATTCCTTCTTCTCTTCCAGTGAATCCTAATTGTTCTGTTGTCGTTGCTTTCACATTTACTTGCGAGACGTCCGCTTTCAATAATTCTGCAATACGTCCACGAATCACTTCAATATAAGGCGCCATTTTCGGCTTTTGCGCGATAATCGTACAGTCAATATTCCCAAGTTTATACCCTTTTTCTTCTACAAGTGCCCATATCTTTTCTAATAGCACCGCAGAATCAGCGTCTTTGAATTCCGCCTCTGTATCCGGAAAATGACGTCCGATATCCCCTTCAGCGATTGCACCAAGCGCTGCGTCGGTAATTGTATGTAAAAGTACATCCGCATCAGAATGCCCCGTCAGTCCTCTGTCATGCGGTATCGTTATGCCACCAATGATAAGTGGGCGCCCTGTTTCAAATTTATGCACATCAAAACCTTGTCCTATCCGAATCATAAAAAAACCTCCTTTTTTTTAAGAAAAGCAAAAGGCACCCTTTAAGACACGACAGGCATAAGTCGGTCTAGCGACGTGGCGGTCTTTGCCACATAGCTGGATTGCTTATGACCCGAGCGGATGGCGCCTTGAGCTAGACACTAGTTCAGATAGAAAACTTATACTATCTTTTTCCCAATAAAATCTCACCGAAAACGAGGTCTTCCTGCGTTGTCATCTTCACATTGTCATACGTACCTTCAACGATTCGAACAGGTTTGCCAAAACGTTCGACCAACATCGATTCATCCGTACCCAGAAAACCTTGCGCTCGCGCTTCGTCAGACGCTTCTTTCAGCAATGTATATCGAAATGCTTGAGGCGTCTGAATGATCCATAACCTACCTCGGTCCACCGTCTCCTCGACAATGCCACCCTCTGCATATTTCATCGTATCTTTTGCCCGGACGCCTACGATTCCTGCACCATGCTCGTTAGCCACTTTAACAAGTTCACCTATGATTGTCCGGCGTATGAATGGCCTTGCAGCATCATGGACAAGAACAATGCCACCCTTGTCATGCACGTTCATACACGCCGCCACACTATCTTGCCGCTCTCCACCACCGTCTACCATTGCTACTACTTTCGTAATGGCAAACTGTTCGAGCATTGACTGGATTTGCATACGTTCTTCCGGTTTTACCGCAAGGATGACCCCGTCACATGCAGGATCTCCTTCGAACACTTCAAGTGTATGAATAAGAATTGGTTTGTCATGTAATTTCAAAAAAAGTTTATTGTAGCCTGCGCCCATTCGTTGACCGCTTCCGGCTGCCGGCATCATAACTGTATAGTTCAAGACTTCTCTTCCTTTTCTTTTCATGATTATCGACTACTCAATTCGCTTTTGAAATCTTGCCGTTTTTTAGTTTCGCGAAAATCATTCGTCCTGCCGATGTCTGCAATACACTTGTTACGACAACGTCGATAGCATTGCCGATGTGGAATCTCCCATCTTCAACCACAATCATTGTGCCATCATCCAAATAGGCTACGCCTTGGTTATGTTCTTTGCCATCTTTAATGATAACAACATGCATATCCTCGCCAGGAATTACAACCGGTTTCACTGCATTCGCAAGGTCATTGATGTTAAGCACAGAGACGCCGTGTAAATCCGCTACTTTGTTCAAATTAAAATCATTTGTCACAACGAGTCCACCCATCTTTTTCGCTAAATGGACAAGCTTCATATCGACTTCAGGAACGCCGGCAAAATCTTCATCCGTTATCAAGATATTCGGACCATCATCAGTTTGCATTCGTTTCAGAACATCCAATCCACGTCGACCTTTCGTCCGCTTTAACGTATCTGAGGAATCAGCAATATGTTGTAATTCTGTCAACACAAACTGCGGTACAACAAGCACTCCTTCAAGAAAACCGGTTGCTGAAATATCAGCAATCCGACCGTCTATAATAACACTTGTGTCCAATATCTTGTAAAGCTTACCTTTTGTCTGGGCAGATGTGTCCTCAACTTCTTTCTTTTTGAGTCCACTGTTTTTTGTAGATTGCAATGCGTTGATGAATTCCTCCCGTTTCTTAAATCCGACCTGAAAACCTAAATAGCCCAAAATAATCGATAACAAAATCGGCAGTACGGACGTGATAATTGGTATTTGAATATTTTCCAAACCAAAACTAACTAGGAATGCAACACTCAAACCGACCACGAGACCTATTGTGCCGAATAACAAATCAAAAATCGGTGCTTTCAGTAAACGCTCTTCCATCCACTTTATAAAATTAATAATTGGTTCTGTCAAGAAAATGCTAAGCACAAAGAGCAATACTGCTCCTAAGGTTGCGGACACGTACGGATTATTAATCCATGGGCTCGAAGTAAAAGAAAATATATTAAATAAATGCGGTAAAAATAATACACCCAGTGTTCCACCGATAAGCAAAAATGAAACTTGAACCACCTTTTTCAACATATGAACCACCTCCTTTATTTCCTAATTATACATACTTCCGCTTCAAACCGCCTTGATAAGGTCAGTTAAGTGCGAAATTTTCTTCTCTTCTGTTAGGACTCCCTAACCCAAGTGAAAGTTTCTTATTTACTTCATCCTTCCAGAAGTGTAGCGACAGGACCGCCCTAATTGCTGCCCTGTCTTCCACTCAATTTGAAAAAGCAATTTTTAGCGCATCACTAACTGTTTCAACGCCAATTACACGGATACCTTTCGGGTATTCCCAGCCGCCAATATTCGAAGCAGGAATAATCGCACGCTCAAAACCGAGTTTTGCCGCTTCGGTGACACGCTGTTCAATTCGAGACACTCGTCGTACTTCACCCGTCAATCCGACTTCACCGATGAAGCAGTCAGACAAACCAGCCGCCAAGTCACGATAGCTAGAGACGATGCTCATAAGCACTGCCAGGTCTATTGCTGGCTCATCCAACTTCACGCCGCCAGCTACTTTTATATAAGCATCCTGAGCTTGCAGCAGCATTCCCATACGTTTCTCAAGCACGGCCATTAACAGCGAAACGCGGTTTTGGTCAAGTCCTGTTGCCATTCGCTTCGGATAGTTAAAGCTCGACGGCGTAACCAATGCTTGAATTTCAACAAGAATCGGTCGCGTTCCCTCCATCGATGCGACAACCGTTGAACCGGCCCCGCCCTGAGACCTTTCCCGCAGGAACAGCTCCGACGGATTAAGCACTTCTTTCAAACCAGACTGTAGCATTTCAAAAATAGCAATTTCATTTGTCGAACCAAATCTATTTTTCACGCTACGCAAAATCCGGTACGTATGGTGACGCTCCCCTTCAAAATAAAGAACTGTGTCTACCATATGTTCAAGTAACCGCGGTCCCGCAATCTGTCCGTCTTTTGTTACGTGGCCAACAAGGAAAATCGCGATGTTTTGCGTTTTTGCAATGCGCATCAGCTGAGCAGTACATTCGCGAACCTGAGATACACTTCCCGGTGCTGACGCCACTTCGGGGTGATGAACAGTCTGGATTGAATCGACGACAACAAACGTCGGTTTTACGTCGGCTATCGTTTCATGAATTAATCCCAAATCTGTTTCTGCATAAATATAGAGTTCGTCTGATTTTACGCCAAGCCGTTCTGCACGCAGCTTCGTTTGACGAATTGACTCCTCACCTGAAATATAAAGAACACGTTGCCCTTTATTTGCGAGCAGTGAAGATACTTGAAGAAGAAGTGTCGACTTTCCGATACCCGGATCTCCACCGATTAGAATGAGTGAACCTGGGACAATTCCTCCGCCTAGAACGCGGTTGAACTCTTCCAAGTCTGTGCCAATTCTCGGTTCTTCTATCATCTCAATTGAACTAATAGGCAGCGCCTTTTGACGAACACCCTCCGTATGCTGAAATGCGCCACGCGGACCTTTTTGGACGGCTACTTCGACTTCCTCTTCCATCGTATTCCATTCCCCGCAACCCGGGCAACGACCCATCCACTTTGCCGATTCATAGCCACAGGACTTACACATAAACTTCGACTTTCTTTTTGCCATACAATCCTCCGAACACGAAAAGGACAGCCCATTACCGACGAAAAGAACTGTCGGTGGTACGGACTATCCAGATCGATCTTTATTTTTCTAGTACTACTTCTTTAGCGGCAACTTCAACTTGTTCAGCATCTTTGCCTGTCTTGACGACAAATTCTCCATCAACTACATCGATCAATACTTTGCCACCTATTAGAATAGTTCCTTTTAGAAGTTCTTCAGACAACCGATCTTCAACGTGTTTTTGGATTGCGCGACGAAGTGGGCGGGCACCGTAGTCCGGATCATAACCAACATCAACAATTTTCAGTTTCGCTGCATCAGTCAAAGCAAGCTCGATATCTTGCTCACCTAAACGTTTCGTCAGCTCATTAGACATAAGCGAGACAATTTCACGCAAATGTTCTTTTTCAAGTGAATGGAAAACGATCATTTCATCCACACGGTTTAAGAACTCTGGACGAAACGCCTTCTTCAACTCTTCAAGCATCGCAGATTTCATACCTTCGTAATCACGTCCTGCATCTCCGAGATTAAAGCCGACATAACGATTTTTTCTCAACTCCTGCGCACCTACGTTGGAAGTCATGATCAGAACCGTGTTTCGGAAATCTACTAAGCGTCCTTTTGAATCCGTCAATCTACCATCTTCCAGTACTTGAAGGAGGATATTAAAGACATCCGGGTGTGCTTTTTCAATTTCATCTAACAAGATTACTGAATACGGTTTGCGACGGACTTTTTCTGTTAACTGTCCGCCCTCTTCATAGCCGACATACCCTGGAGGTGAACCGACGAGACGTGATGTCGAATGTTTCTCCATGTACTCAGACATGTCAACACGAATCATCGCATCTTCATCGCCAAACATAACTTCTGCAAGTGCTCTTGCCAATTCCGTTTTCCCAATACCTGTTGGTCCGAGGAAAATGAACGAGCCAATCGGACGTTTCGGATCTTTCAAACCTGCACGTGCCCGACGTATTGCCCGGGAAATAGCTGTTACTGCCTCACTTTGTCCAATGACGCGCTCGTGCAGCATCTCTTCCATATTGAGCAGTTTAGCGGATTCTGTTTCAGCTATTTTAGATACCGGTATTCCAGTCCACATCGCTACGACTTCCGCGATATCTTCGACCGTCACTTCCGACTCTTTTTGGCCTTGTTTTTCTTTCCAGTCCGTTTTCGTTGTTTCAAGTTCTTCCTTCATCTTCTGCTCTTTATCACGGAACGATGCCGCTTTTTCGAATTCTTGACTCTGGACAGCTGCATTCTTTTCAGAACGAATTGCTTCCAGTTTCAATTCAAGCTCTTTCAAGTTCGGTGGTGTTGTATATGAGCGAAGACGGACTTTTGAACCTGCTTCGTCAATCAAGTCAATCGCTTTATCCGGAAGGAATCTGTCGGATATATATCGATCTGACATTTTCGCAGCCGCTTCGATTGATGCATCTGTGATTTTCACACGGTGATGCGCTTCATAACGATCACGCAAACCGTAGAGGATCTGGATTGTTTCATCAACAGTCGGCTCGTCGACTTGAATCGGTTGGAAGCGTCGTTCAAGTGCAGCGTCTTTTTCAATATATTTACGGTATTCGTCAAGCGTCGTTGCACCGATACATTGTAATTCGCCACGTGCCAGCGAAGGTTTTAGGATATTGGATGCGTCGATTGCACCTTCAGCTCCACCTGCTCCAATCAATGTATGCAGTTCGTCGATGAACAGGATGATATTGCCCGCTTGACGAATCTCTTCCATTACTTTTTTCATGCGATCTTCGAATTCACCACGGTATTTCGTACCCGCGACGACTGTTCCCATATCGAGTGTCATAACACGCTTGTCACGGAGAATTTCTGGCACTTCGTTATTGATAACTTGTTGCGCCAGGCCTTCCGCGATTGCAGTCTTACCAACACCGGGTTCCCCGATAAGTACTGGATTGTTTTTCGTCCGGCGTGCTAACACTTCAATAACACGCGTAATTTCCTTGCTACGCCCAATAACAGGATCTAGCAGTCCTTCACGTGCTACTTCTGTTAAATCACGTGCCAAGCTATCCAAAGTCGGCGTTGCAGCAGAATTTGAAGTACCTTGACTTGCAGCAGAACTATCATTACTTCCCAGTAGCTGGAGCACTTGTTGACGTGCTTTGTTAAGACTGACGCCTGCGTTATTCAAGACACGCGCTGCGACACCTTCTCCTTCGCGGATCAGCGCCAGCAAGATGTGCTCTGTTCCGATGTAAGAATGACCCAACTTACGCGACTCATCTACTGATAACTCAATAACTTTTTTTGCTCGCGGTGTGTAATGTACGATTGGACCGACATCCTTTGTTCCGGCACCTACAAGTTTTTCTACCCCTTGTACGATTGTTTCAAAGTTGACACCTATCGCTTCAAGCGCTTTTGCAGCAATGCCTCCACCTTCTCGAATAAGTCCAAGTAAGATATGCTCTGTTCCAATAGACTCGTGTTTCATCTGGATTGCCTCTTCTTGGGCAAGTTGCAAGACTTTCTGTGCACGCTGTGTAAATCGATTAAACATCATATTCAGTCCTCTCCTTCTATACTATATATATACAATCAATACCCCAAAAACCCGTACATTACTCAAATGAATTCCTTTTCTATAAAGGGCTAAAATAACAACCACCCCTTTATACGTATTCAACCGAACACGAAGGAACTCCTTTATCACAAAAATTGACTTTGACTAACTTTGACTTAACTATACCTAAACGAGAGACAATGCGCAAAATACCTGCTCATTCCTCTGGATCAATTTCCATCGAAGGCGAGGATTTTTCCACATTAAGTCGTTCACGGAACATTTCCGCCCTGAATATATCACGCTCTTCTTGCGATAAATCCGTACTTGCATATTGTTGCAGAAAACCTGCCTGCATAAAGATCATCAGTTCGTTCAAGATTGACATATCAACGTTCTGAATGATATCAAGATCGATGCCGAGTCTTACGTCCGAGAGGCATCGTGCCGCCTCACCAGATGGTAAAAGTCGGGCATAACTTATCGTGCCCAACGAACGGAATAACCTATTCTCAAGTGCGATTCGGGACTTCCCAAGAAGCAGTTCCCTTGATTTCCGCTCATGGCCAATTAAGCGAGTGACAATGTTTCCAAGATCCGCAAGAATCTCCTGCTCCGTTTTACCAAGCGTCGTCTGATTTGAGACTTGATAAACATTGCCTGGCGCTTCGCTTCCTTCGCCGTAACTTCCACGGACGATGATTCCAAGCCGCGAGATGGCCGGGATAATACGGTCTATCTGCTTTGTCATTGTGAGTGCTGGCAAATGCATCATAACTGATGCGCGCATGCCGGTTCCCGTATTAGATGGACAGCTTGTCAAGTAACCGAAGTCTTCATCGAAAGCATACGGGAGTTCTTTTTCAAGATAATCATCAACCTGATTAGCCTGTTTATAGGCGTCCTCGAGCTGCAAGCCAGGATAGATGCATTGAATCCTGATATGGTCTTCCTCGTTCACCATGACACTCACGGTCTCGTCTTCCGATAGAAGAACTGCGCCATGTCGATCTGGAGTTATGAGCTGCGGACTGATTAGATGTTTTTCAACAAGCACTTGACGTTCTAATGCGGGTAAATCAGACATTTTGATGTATGAATACTCGTTTGACACTGCATCGAGCAAAATTCCTGTAACTGCTCGGTCAACCCCCATTGCCTCTTCTTCAGTGAACGCGATGGGAAATCGATAACCGGTCAAGTTACGAGCAAGTCGAATTCGTGTCGACATGACGATGTCTGAGTGCTCACCATAAGCAGTCATCCAAGGTGTTACCGCGTTACGCATGAATTTTTCAATCGACATCGCTTTCTTCACCTCCGTAAGCAAGGTGTTGCTTTAGTGTATTCGCTTCATCACGTAAAGCTGCAGCCTCTTCAAAACGTTCGGCTTCTACAGCCTCTTTCATTTTCACCCGGATTTCTTCAATCTTCTTTTTGACTGCGTATATTTCGTTAAATGAAACCGGAACTTTCCCGGTATGGGTTGAATGGCCATTATGAAGCTTGCCAAAAACTTGTGGTAAGTTACCACGAAAAGTTTCGTAACAGTCGGCACAGCCAAACTTTCCAATGTCAAGAAACTTAGGAAATGTTAAACCACACGAGGGGCATTCGGGTCCTTCTAATGGTTCTCCCCGTGTTTTCTGCTGTGCCAGGAATGGATCTGAACCGCTGAACCAGTGAGATAGGAACTGCTGAATCGACAATGGCTCCTGATTGGGGTCGAAATGGAATGTTTGTGATTGGAAAGCGCACTTCTCACATAAGTGGCGTGCTAGCGATCCGACCATACTTTCTTGCGTGATCGTAATGGACGCAGGTCGTTCTTTACAATTTTCACATATCATCGAAAGTCACCTCGTATCAGTTGGATTGGTGATTAGTTGAGCTGCTCGTAAATAAGCGTCAAGAGCATCGCTTGTAAAATGCGTGCACGAATTATGTCGCGTTCTGGAAGCGGCTGATGGAGGGTTCTCCGATCAACCGCAGCAAGAATGAGCTTTGATTCGCGTTCCGATATTACTTCTTCTTCAATCAGTCTGTAAACGACATCCAAAGCCATTGTATAGGAGGCTCCTGATTGGATACCGCTCAAAATATGCTCAATCAATTCTTTACGTGAATTCGCTTGCACCCGAAAAATGCGTATGTAGCCACCGCCACCGCGCTTCGATTCAACCTCATAGCCACGCTCCGCCGTGAAGCGGGTTTTTATGACGTAGTTGATCTGGGACGGGACGCATTGGAACTTCTCTGCAACTTCATTACGCTTAATTTCAATCGTGCCACACTGTCCCTCTTCGATTATCGTCTTCAAATATCCTTCAATAATGTCAGAAATGTTTCGCATGTCTTCACCTCTTTCATACAGGGGATAAGCCATTGACTTTGACTATCTTTGACTTGATTGTACATGACATTCCACAGACTCTGCAATCTATATGCACTAGATTCAACCAGTATCGGCACGGAACGGTGCCTTTTAACCGTACACAATAAAAATGGAGCACAGGGCGAATTCGCCTTGCACTCCAGTTACCTTTAATCCATACTGACATTCGTCAATTCTTTCACAGGTAAGAATAGTTCACCTGTTTCTAAATACATAACAACAAGCTTATCGCCTTCCTGAATATAGATGGCAAGCGGCACAGTTTCAGATGAAACGACGAAGTTCCGTCCGTCATTTGTTAAAAACGAAATCAGTGTGAAGTCACCGACGCGCTCTTTGAACACACGTACGACAGTTACCGCCGCTTTCGCTTCTTCCGCACTTGAACTACCTTCTACGCTACTGCCACCACGTTGAAGTGCAGTTTTATACAATTTCAACGCTTCTTTTGGTGAGTTTGCAAAGACGGATATTTCCGGATTTGCAGCTGAAACGATGAAGTAATTTTGCAAGAAGCCATTTGAATCGAGCACGGGAGTCAACCAGCTGGCTTCTCCGTAAAAGTTATATAGGACCGGCATTTCTCCGGACCATTTCTTTTCAATGAATTTCTTTTCAATAATCTGAAGCACACCTTGTGAATCCATATAGGACTCTTCTAGATTACCTGTATAATACGTTGCTTTACCTGTTTTACCATCCGTCAATGCATAGCCGAGCATCGAATCGACACCTTCTTTAGGACTCGTGAAATCCGTAAAGTAGTACATATGCCCATTTTCATCGAATATCGGGCTCACATTCGCTTCTGTACCTTCATCAGACGGAAGTTTGACATCCTTCTTCCCTACCACTGAATTCCAGAAACCGTGTATATAATTACCGAAATAACTATTCTGCAGGCTGACCGCTCCAGGTGAAACGGCTCCATCGATAAATTCCGGTACATCCGCAAGTGCATACTTCTTCACATCGCCACTTGTAGGATCAACCATTACAATCCCTTTTACGTCAAAACCATCACGCGCTGTGATGAACTCTCCATACGAACGTATATAATATGGTTTTCCTTCATCATCGACTTCCAATTGAGCTTCCCCATAAAAAATAAGATTCGGCATTTTCATGCGTATATGGCGCTCCACTTGTTTGTGGAAAAACGAAGATGGTGTGTATGTCATTTCAGCTTTCACAAATTTCGGATTGTCTGCTGAATCGGTCGCACTCATCGTGAAATACCCTGGCGCCGTGTCAGCACTCAACCATTTAAAAAAGTCGGAGAACTCAACCGGTGCAATGTAGACGAATTTGCCGTCGACTTTTTGAATTTGTAGACGGCCCAGTTCATAATAACTCGTATTCGGAACTTGCCCAAACGCTTTCTTCATTTTATTCCGTGCGAACTTCGGCGGTACACTTGCCGGTGTTTTTGTTTCATCGAACGCTTGAATTTCCACTTTTTGCTCCATTTCAACCGCTTTGTATTTCTTGTTTGCGTTAAAAATTGGCGCACTTAAGATGTATGCTCCGAAAAGAAGTGCCCCCAGAAACAGAACAATTTTCACTTTACGGTCTTTACCACCCGCTGACAGCGCTCCAAGGAAAGTGACAATTAGAAGCGCAATCCAAAGAGATGTCCAGTTACGGTCCATATTTGTAATGTAGTAAAACGCGAATACTACAATGGCGGATACAATAGCTACCGTAGCAAACGCTGCTCCTCTATTGAAGGAGACAGTTGCCTTTGCTTCATCTGTTGCACGTTTCGTTTGACTACTCAAGATAAACGGGACGATAAGTAAACTGAACACAACGCCCACAATAATTGAAAATAGAATTAAGTTAACCACAGAAACACCCTTTTCTTTTTTAAGAATTTGTGTTGATGGTTAGTATACGGCCTATCCATTGAAATAGTTTCATTTTCTTGATTGGAAACGAATAAGGTTTAGTTATTCGTCATTAAGGGTAAAATTTTGTATAGAGGATTTTTTCTTACCCTTCTTTTTCCTCGGTCCCACTCCCAAAACAAAAAGCTCCCGGGTAAATAAACCATCGGAGGCAACAAAATTTGAATTGGTATGAGAAATTAAACGAGTACTTCCCAGTTGAAGAAATGAAGTCAAAGGAACATATGGATGCATTGCTAATAGACAAAGAAGGTGTCTACAAGAAAGACGAAGGACCATATCATGTACTAATGTATGTTGAGTTAGAGAAATTTATATTCGTCGACTATTTGTTCGTTTCAACACAATCACGTGGTATGGGACTTGGCGGTAAATTATTGAACATGTTAAAATCTAAAAGTAAACCCATACTCCTTGAAGTAGAACCAGTAGACTATGAAGACACGGATACCGCTAAACGGCTTAAATTTTATTCGCGTGAAAATTTCACACATGCACAGCGTATCGGCTACAACCGCCGCTCTCTTGCAACAGATGAAAATACTGTGCTTGAAATCCTATACTGGTCACCGAATGACTCGGGCGAAGAAGAAATCTATAATGCAATGACACAGACATACGATGAAATCCACACATATAAAGATGAAACGTTTTATGGTAAAAAGTACGATCCTACCGATAAAGTGCTTGTTTTTCTTTCGGAGGATAAACAGGATATTCTTCAACCGTTCGATAAGCCAGAATGAAAAATGGACATCCCGTTGAAATGGGATGTCCATTTTTCATTCACACCGAAACAGAAACTTTCGCTAAGGGTTCCAAATCAATTTCAAACCCCATATCCTTTAACATTTGATAGTCCTTGTCACTTTCCTGACCCTCTGTCGTCAGATAGTCTCCGATAAATATTGAGTTCGCCGGGTATAGTCCTAACGGCTGAAGACTGCGTAAGTTCACTTCACGTCCACCGGAAATTCTAATTTCCTTTGTCGGGTTAATGAACCTAAACAAGCACAACACTTTCAAACAATAAAGCGGTGTCAATTCATCCGTACCGCCAAGAGGCGTCCCATCTACGGCATGTAAAAAGTTAACTGGAATTGAATCCGCATCCATCGCATTCAAACTACGTGCCATTGAGATGACATCTTGTTTGGTTTCACGCATACCAATAATGACGCCTGAACACGGTGAAATGCCCGACTGTTTGACCAGGTCAATAGTGTTTACGCGGTCCTTATATGTATGAGATGTCGTAATACTTTCATGATGAGAAGCTGACGTATTAATGTTGTGGTTGTAGCGGTCGACGCCAGCTTCTTTCAATCGTGACGCCTGTTCCGGTTTCAACAATCCGAGACAAGCACAGACAGTCATATGCTCATGCTTCGACTTGATTTCCTTCACGGAATCAATGACGATTTCAAGTTCACGGTTCACAGGTCCTCTACCACTCGCCACGATACAGTAAGTTCCCGCATTCAATTTCGCCGCTCTTGCTGCACCTGCTACAATTTCCTCTTTTTTCATCATGGAGTACTTTTCAATGGGTGCTGTCGAAATGATTGACTGTGCACAGTAACCGCAGTTTTCAGGGCATAAGCCAGATTTCGTATTCATAATCATATTTAGTTTTACTTTATTCCCATAATAATGTTTTCGAATTGTATAAGCTGCATGCAGAAGTGTTAGTACGTCCTCGTCTGAAACATTCAGAATAAAAAGTGCTTCCTCATCCGTTAACTCATGCCCCTCGAGTACTTGTTCAGCTAAACCAGCATACCTCATCATCCTAGCGCCTCACTTTCAATACTTTGTACATACGATGTCCAAAGATGCCGGCAAGTACAGCAAGTATGAGATCTTTCGGCAGCGGAGGAACCATCCATAGCCATGCCACTTTGTATGTAAAGGCATCCGGTGCTGCAGCCCAGAGCTTATAAGCATAATACATCCAGTTCGTTCCGATTACATAATTCACAATCATCCCAACGATTGCAGCAATAATATACCCATGTAATTTGCTATTCTTTTCAACGATTTCCCCAACAATGAATGCTACAAAAATGAAAGATACGATAAATCCGAATGTCGGACTGATAATCGTTCCAACACCACCGCTGAATTTCGCAAATACAGGTGCCCCCGCAAGCCCGATGAACATATAGACAGCCATTGCCAGTGCGCCCCTACGACTGCCAAGAATAAGTCCCGCAAGAATCGCGAAAAATGTCTGCAACGTAATAGGTACACCACCGATTACTAGGAATGGTACAAACGCTGTAATATTCGCACCAATCATCATCAACGCCGCGAACATTCCGCTGTAAACGAGTGTTAGTGGACTCATTACACTTTTACTTTTCGTTTTTACTATCGCTGTTGTCATGATACACCCCTACCATTTATGTTATCTTTATCAGAATAATAGATAACTCATAATGAGTCAACATATATCGATATGTAGTTAACTCAATTAATGCGTTAATAAATAATCAAACAAAAAGACCGATAGCAAATTCGCCATCGGTCTTTTTTTCAAGATTTTTCGCCTTCGTCTTTTGGAAATAAAAAGTAAGAAATGATCCCACTCAAAATCATCGCACCAATTACTATAGCCAAGCGCGTTAATTCGGGCACTTCTTGGAATTCTTTAGTCAATTTCATCCAGCCAAATCCTCCGACGAGCAGCATGACTGGAATGACAAATTTAAAAGCTCTCAATAAATTCACCTACTGTATATCATTATGGTAACTTTATTCTACCATAAGTCTGACCTATCACCAGCCGCGGCGATTTCCACAGCCACAGCCGGGACGATGTCCACAGCCAGGTCGATTACCGATACCGCCCACTTGTGGACCGAATCCGCCCATTCCTGGACCGAAACCAGGTCTTGCAGGGAGTGTTTGCCCCATCACATTCTGTGTTGTTTCTGTGAAATAGTGACGTGGAATTTCAACTGTATGCACCCGATTCACATTGACGATCGGATGGATAAAAGGAACTTCACGCGGTACAAATCTATCGTGACAACGATACTGTGTCGGACATACAACCGGGCGCACTTGTTGACCACCCATCATATTTCCTTGATGACAATTTGGTTGTTGCCAATTACCTTGTTGCATCATACTATCACCTCCTCCCTCTAGTAGATGTGAAAAGAAGGAAGACAAACGGGCGATAGACACTAGGAATGTTAATGAATATTGGATAGTTTACTAACTGGTATATGTTGAAATAAAGAATCCCATTGAATTTGCTACTACGCTTAAGGAATTGCTCCCCCTTTTAAGGTGGCTTCACTCAGTTTCCAAGTGTATTCGGATGTTTAATATATATTATTGCATTCTTTCTTGAATTCCTGCATTACGCATTCTTCTGTAGTATAGGATCACTCGAGTCACCAGAAAAAGCGGACTGATTGAACTGGCCACCAGAAAAGCCAGTATAATTGTATTGAGGGGAGATCTGTCATAATCAACATTGAAACTAATCCATAACGCAAACATCAACATCGCAACTACATAACTCACAACAATACCATTCATAGTCATAATCCTTCGCACTTGACCTCTTCGTTCCACCTTATCGTACGTCAAGCATGGAACCCTGCCGCCATCTTCATATGGTTTTGCCCAAAGCGTATATTTCATAAACGTAAAAGATGATGTGAATTTTAATTGCCACCCAGTACTTTTATGAATTGCGTAATACGCAGGCGCCACTTTTGGTTGAAAGTCATATATATACGATACATTTTGGGCTTCCCCCTTCACGAAATGAAACCTTGTTCCTGAACCTGTTACACGAACAAGGTGGTTCCCTTCAGTTGCCATTTCAGAAAGCCACTTTTCAAGAAGATCAGGCGCGTACATCCAGCCAATTCTGAGCTTGGCGAACGTTTTGCTCATTCGTATATCTGTATCCGGCTGGATTTCAAAGTGCTCAATTTCAAATGACCTCAGTTTCCGGTGGATATAGAATGCGAGCACAATGGTCGCAATTCCTTGGAGCGCGAACAATGCAGTAATCGACCACCAAGGGCTCCCCACGATTCCCCCTGGAAAGCCGAGTAACAGTGTCATAAATGCGATCGTCATGGAAGATAGTGGAATAGCATTCAAAAAAGCAAGCACCGAAATCACATACATATGAAGTCGATTTCTTTTCAGTACACCTTCACGCGACGGAAATATATAGATATCTTTCGCACAGTTCTTGACGAATGTCCATTTACCTTCCGTCACTTCACTTTCCCAACCAGAATCCGCAAGCGTACCGGGCAAATCCCCTTGTAACTTGTCATATATAATACGATGTTCCGCTATTTCAAGTTGTCCTTGTTCAAATGAAAACATCCTCGTCAGGCGATTAATATCCGTTAACAGCATTCCATCCTTAGCCATTTCGGATAACCAGCTTTCCGTCTTTTCCACATCATAACTCCACAATGGTCTCCATTTTTTCACCGTCATTGGAATTCCCCCTCGTGCTTCTTTGCATTTGTATACAGTTCTTTTAGCCGTCCCATTTCGTGGCGCATAAGCGCTTTTCCATCATCCGTAATTTCATAAATCGTTTTCCGTTTTTCATCTGCGTAAACGGAAATGATTCCATCCCGCTGCATTTTCGTCAGCGTACCGTAAATGGTTCCGGATCCAAGTACAAGCCGGTTCTCTGTCAATTCTTCCACGTACTTAATAATGCCATAACCATGGCGTGGTTCCGTCAACGACAGCAAAATATAGAATGCCGTTTCCGTCATCGGACTATATGACTTAATGATTTTCTCCATTTTCAATCGGACTCACATCCAGTTCTTTACATTTACTATATCACAACTCGACTGTATCACGGCACGACATAATCATCAACCATATTCTGATAAAACAAAAAAGACCTCTCCGTAGAAAGGCCCTCGCTTTTTACCGTATGAAAAATCGCTAGAACTGAGCAACAGACACATATACTTTTTCATTTTTTTAATTTACTACATATATTGAACACATGAATAACTATATAAACTTAGCCAAGCTGCTTGGCTTTTGGAGGGAGGCATCAACTAGCGCCACAGCGGATTCGATTGGCCTATTGATTTCATTCTATATAACGCGTTAAAAAACAGAAAAAAACCTCACTGTGAGGTTTTTCTATTGGTAATCACGTGGAAGTTTTACTTCATCATCGAAAACGTGGGACTCTCCCCGCTTTTTCTCGAGCATTTCAGGTTGATCATAAATTGGACCACCTTCGCCAATCATCTCTAACTTGGCGATGAAATCCTTGTTGCGTCTTAATTCCATTTCGGACGACTCAATTGATAAACGTTCCATATAGAACATCCTTTCATCATTTTAACCGTGGCTAAATGTGTCGGAAAACATATAAGCGTTTAACAGTAAGTTGAACTTCTTCTAGCTACTATAATACTAAATTTTCTGACACCTGTAAACAGTTAAATTTTCAACGTTTTATAGATACGCTAAAGGGCTATAATAGAGATATAGCTACCGGAGGAGGGCACCCCCATGAAGAGAATTATTTTATTCGACGGTGTTTGTAACTTTTGTGATGCAAGTGTGCAATTCATTATTAAGCGGGATCCTGCCGCCCATTTTCTATTTACTTCATTACAAAGTGAAAAAGGACAGGAACTCACGAAAAAATATGCCATTCCGGAAGACGTTGACAGTTTGGTTTTGATTGAAAACGGCAAAGCGTTCACTAAGTCTTCAGCAGCGCTCCGTATCGCAAAAAAACTGGACGGATTATGGCATCTGTTCTTCCTATTTATACTCGTACCACGTAGAATTCGTGACGTTGTTTATGATTTTATCGCCACGAATCGCTATAAATGGTTTGGCAAGAAAGAAGATGCGTGCATGTTGCCATCGCCAGAACAGCGTAAACGCTTTATATAACCAACGACAAAAGAGGGCCTCCGATTTTTCATCGGGGCCTCCTTTGTCATTCACTTATACCTGTAATTCTTTGTTTTCTTCAGCCGTAAACGCACGTGACCTAGTCAAAAAGCGTTTTCCTTCGACGCCTTCGAGCGAAAACATTCCACCACGACCATTGACGACGTCAATGATTAGCTGCGTATGCCTCCAATACTCGAATTGGTTTTTGTGCATATAGAAAGGTGTTTCAC
Organism: Sporosarcina sp. ANT_H38; assembly: GCF_008369195.1. Lineage (GTDB taxonomy): Bacteria > Bacillota > Bacilli > Bacillales_A > Planococcaceae > Sporosarcina. The sequence continues at coordinate 262,385 of NZ_VOBC01000003.1, forward strand.
CAATATTGCCGAGTAGGACGTCCTGATCACCTATAATCAGTTCCCCACTCGGATAACACATCGGCGAGGAGCCATCACAGCAGCCGCCCGACTGGTGAAACATGAGTGGACCGTGTTTTTCTTTCAAAAAAGCAATGAGTTCCAGTGCAGCGTCAGTTGCAAGTACGCGTTCCGTCATCCGCACTACCCCCTTTTCGAAATCTGTGACATCCGCCGGAGGCTTTGGGCCGCAAGATGCGGCGTTCTTAGTCTGAGATCCACAATGCAGCGGGTTTTGAACCTCCGCTGAATGAAATTAAAAGAAACCTTGTTTGTTTTCGCTGTAGCTAACGAGCATATTTTTCGTTTGTTGATAGTGGCTCAACATCATTAAGTGGTTTTCACGACCGACACCGGATGCTTTATAACCACCGAACGCAGCATGCGCCGGGTACATGTGGTAACAGTTTGTCCAGACACGTCCCGCTTGAATGCCGCGACCGAAACGGTACGCTGTATTCATATCGCGCGTCCAAACACCCGAACCCAAACCGTATAGCGTATCGTTGGCAATTTCAAGCGCTTCTTCTTTTGTTTTAAAAGTTGTAACCGAAACGACAGGACCAAAGATTTCTTCTTGGAAAATCCGCATTTTATTATTCCCTTTAAAGACAGTCGGCTTGACGTAGTAGCCGTCTTTCAAATCGCCTTCAAGCTGATTTTGCTCTCCGCCAATCAGGCATTCTGCACCTTCCTGTTTACCGATATCTAGATAAGAAAGAATTTTCTCCAACTGTTCAGTTGACGCTTGCGCACCCATCATGACAGTTGGATCAAGAGGATTTCCTGTTTTAATCGCTTTAACACGCTCAATTGCACGATCCATGAATTTATCGTAAATAGATTCTTGAATCAACGCGCGTGAAGGACAAGTACATACTTCCCCCTGATTCAGTGCAAACATGACGAAGCCTTCTATTGCTTTGTCCAAGAACGAATCGTCTTCGTCCATAATGTCTTCGAAGAAGATGTTCGGCGATTTACCGCCTAATTCAAGTGTGACAGGGATCGCGTTTTGTGAAGCATATTGCATAATCAGACGTCCTGTTGTTGTTTCACCTGTGAATGCAATTTTTCCGATACGCGAGCTTGATGCAAGTGGTTTTCCTGCTTCAAGACCGAAACCGTTCACGACATTCAGAACACCAGGTGGCAATAGATCTTCAATCAATTCTACAAGTACAAGAATCGATGCAGGCGTCTGTTCAGCAGGCTTCAGCACGACACAGTTACCGGCAGCAAGCGCAGGTGCAAGCTTCCATACTGCCATTAGAATCGGGAAGTTCCACGGAATAATTTGTCCAACTACACCAATTGGCTCATGGAAATGGTACGCTACTGTATCGTCGTCAATCTGACTGACTCCACCTTCTTGCGCACGGATTGCACTGGCAAAATAACGGAAATGGTCAATAGCAAGCGGCAAATCTGCATTTAAAGTTTCCCGAACTGCTTTGCCGTTATCCCATGTTTCAGCAACAGCCAGCATCTCTAAGTTTTGCTCAATGCGATCAGCAATTTTCAGTAACGTATTCGCACGTACCGTCACAGACGTTTTGCCCCAAGCATCTTTTGCAGCATGTGCCGCATCCAACGCAAGTTCAACATCCTCAGCAGTCGAGCGTGCTACTTCTGTAAATACTTTTCCCGTTACCGGCGTCACGTTATCAAAGTATTCCCCGTTAACTGGTGCAGTCCATTTTCCACCAATAAAGTTATCATAGCGTTCCTTAAAGTTTACTTTCGCACCTTCTGTGTTCGGAAAAGCATAAATCTGATTTTCTACAGCTTGTACCATTTTTCCATTCCTCCCTGTGAATTGAATTTTTCACACAATGCCACTATACGTCGCAAACTTCTGCCATATGCGCCTCTTCCACAAATATATGATTGTATGCGCTTACAACTTTTTAGAAATAAAAAAAGAAGCTTGTCCACTCATTCTGTCAGACTATGTTGATTATTTCAACTACTAGACTTTTAAATCGTTCGACATAGATTGACACGTTAATCAATTATTAATTTCTCGGTAATAATTTGTTCATATTTCTCCACTAAGATAAAGGTAATCATATAAAACGGGAGGAATTATCATGGAGACAGAAAATAAAAACGGATTAGGTAAACGGTTTTTATCGACACTAGGAGCAGGTGTTATTGGTTCAGTATTAACGTTAGCGGTCGTCGTCAATACAGATGTACTGCAAGCCGATTCCACCGACGTGGTACCTGCCACTACGGATACGGTTCCCTATAATGTCCAGCAAACAAGTGCTAAAGATACACCGTCACTTTCCGACATGGTAGAACAGTCTTCCGGTGCGATTGTCGGGATTGTGAATTACCAACAAGAAAATAATCCTTTCTCACAGCAAGCCGGGAGTTCCAAGAACGGTTCAGGTTCAGGTGTCATTTATAAAATAGAAGGTGACAAAGCGTTTATTGTGACGAATAACCACGTCATCGAAGACGCAGAAAAGCTCGAGGTCTCACTTGAAAGTGGAGAGACAACGAAGGCTACACTTGTCGGGAAAGATGCGCTAAGTGACCTTGCAGTCCTAACAATCGACGCGAAGTATGCAGACACTTCCCTTGAATTCGGAGATTCCGATAAACTACGTGCAGGAGACGATGTTATCGCTATTGGTAATCCTCTTGGCCTCGATTTCTCCGGCACAGTGACCCAGGGAATTGTGAGTGCAGTCGATCGATCCATTAATGTGGAGACGTCTGCAGGTCAATGGGAAATGAATGTTATTCAAACGGACGCTGCCATTAACCCCGGCAACAGTGGCGGTGCACTCCTTAATGCAGCAGGACAAGTCATTGGCATTAACAGCTTAAAAATTTCTGAAAGTGGTGTTGAAGGACTAGGCTTTGCGATTCCAAGTAACGAAGTCATTCCATTGATTGAGGAAATGACAGAACACGGACAAATTGAACGCCCATACATCGGTATCGGACTCGCGGATCTTGATCAGGTGCCACGGACCTACTTGCAAAGTCTTCCAAATGAAGTTACAGCTGGTGTGGTAATTGCAAATATTGATCCTGAATCGGCAGCAGGAAAAGCCGGCCTCGATGTAGAAGATATAATAACTGCGATTAATGGTACTGAAGTGAAGAACTCGACAGAACTTCGAAAGTTCTTGTACGCTAATCTTTCTGTCGGTGACAAAGCCACATTTACGATCTATCGCGGTGCAGAGTTAAAAACGATTGACGTTTTACTTACAAGCAATGTATCCACGGCAAATTAATATATTCGCGCAAACACCTCTCCTTCATTCCACAGGAGAGGTGTTAGTTAGTTGCTAATTTCTTATTTTCGATTTAGCTTGAAAGGAATAGCAGTGCAACAGGAGGTGGTTTTTAGTGAAGATTTTAGTTATTGAAGATAATGAGAGTGTATCTTCAATGATTGAACTATTCTTTTTGAAGGAAGAAATCGATGGTTCATTCATAAAAAACGGTTTGGAAGGTTTCGAACTTGCGTTGCAAGGTGGCTGGGATTGCATTATTATCGATTGGATGTTGCCTGGCATGGACGGCATTTCGATTTGCCGTAAACTCCGGTCTGAAAACATTGGGACACCGATTATTATGCTAACTGCAAAAGACGGTGAATCAGACCTGGTGCTCGGACTTGAAATGGGTGCAGATGATTATGTCACAAAACCATTTAGTCCACTGGCGCTCATTGCCCGCATTAAAGCGGTGACACGCAGGTATTCAACACCGAAAGACAAACCAACACAAGATGGCGTCGTCAAAACAACCCACTTTAGCATCAATTTAAACACGCGAGACGTTTTTCTCAATGGCGTACGGGTACAAAACTTGACCCCGAAAGAATTCGATCTGCTCTACCACTTTGTACAGCATCCCAAACAAGTTTTCTCACGCGAGCAATTGCTGGATAGTGTGTGGGGCTATGACTTTTACGGTGATGACAGAACTGTCGACGTACACATTAAACGGCTTCGCACGAAAGTCTCAACCGATGAACAACCTTTTTTCCATACTGTTTGGGGCGTTGGTTATCGATTCGACGAAACCTTAGGTGATTCAAGGTGAAAGTGAAATACTTATACCAACAACTTGTCAGTCATTTCAGCGTAATCGTCATCGCCTTTTTACTATTAAGCTTGCTATTTTCTCACTATATCGAGCAGTTTGTTTATGATACTAAAACGGTAGAACTCGCGGAATATGGACAAACTATTTTATATGATATCCAACAAGACCAACGAAATTCGGACGGAATTTTAAAGTCTTACGGACACATCCTAAATGGTCGGGATATTCAATATAGTTTATTCGACGAAAATTCATCCATCATCTATTCAACAGGCATAAAAACGCCGCTTATAAGTTTGAGTAAAGAAGAATGGCACGATATTAAAAATGGTGAAACTGTAACTGTGAAGCAGGATTTCAAACGATTCAACGAAGCCGTTACATTTGTACTTCTTCCGTATATGCAAAACAATCAATTTGGCGGCGGTATCCTTTTAACGTCACCCATAAAAGGCTCGCGAGAAGTTATTTCGCAAATGAATAACTATTTGCTTGTTACAACATTCATCGCACTTGCCATTTCACTTCTTCTTAGCTGGATTTTATCGACTTTTCACGTTAGGAGAATTAAAGGACTCCAAGAAGCAACTTCTGCCGTTGCACAAGGTGATTACTCAGTACGCATCCCCTCTTCGGATTTTGATGAAATCAGTGAACTTGCGGGTGATTTTAATAAAATGGTTGAAAAATTAGATGCCTCAATGGAGGAAATTGAAAATCTTGAAAACAGGCGTCGCCAATTCATGGCAGATGTATCACACGAATTACGAACACCACTTACAACGATAAGAGGCATGATTGAGGGCCTAAAAAACAATATGATTCCTGAATCTGAAAAAGAAAAAGGACTACAGCTCGCAACAAATGAAACGTTAAGACTTATTCGTCTGGTCAATGAAAACTTGGATTACGAAAAAATCAGATCCAACCAAGTTACACTCATTAAACAGGACATCCAGCTTGTTGAATTGTTGGAAATTATCAAGGATCATCTCGATGGCGTTGCGGCGGAACGAAATAATGAGATTTTTGTGGATGTAGACCCCAATATAATGGTGTTTGCAGATTATGATAGACTGACCCAGATATTGATCAACATCACGAAAAACAGTATTCAATTTACCAGCAACGGAAGAGTTCTTCTTCGTGGTTATACGAGTGACAATACCTGTATCATCGAAATTGAAGATACAGGTATCGGGATTGACCCCCATGATATCGAGAAAATTTGGGGACGGTTTTATAAAGCAATTGAGTCTAGAACAACAAATCCGTATGGCGAATTCGGGCTCGGCTTATCGATTGTAAAAAGTCTAGTAATGATGCATAACGGTGCAATCGACGTAACAAGTGAAAAAGGAAAAGGAACGAAATTCACACTATCGTTCCCCGTACAAAACGAAAACTAACCATTTATAAAAGCTGCTACGAATTATGCGTAGCAGCTTTTTTTGAGGATCTTCAAATTCGTTAATAGTTTGTTCATATTTCCCATGTAAGATGGGTTTATATCAAACATTGGAGGAATTAAAATTGCGTAAAAAAAGGTTTTCTACACTAGCAACAGTTGGCCTACTTTCAGCTATTTTAACAATAACAACAGGCTGTTCAAGTAATGCAGAAGCAACAAATGAAACAGTGGCGACTATCGGTGATGAAAAAATAACAAAAGATGAATTATATGAGGTCCTCGTTCAATCGGCCGGACAAGAAGCACTTACTTCAATGATTGACGAAAAAGTTATTGAACTTGAATTAAAAAAAGACAAAATCACTGTTTCTGATAAAGAGATAGAAGCGGAATTTGCAACGTACGTTAAAAGTTCAGGTGGTGAAGAGGCCTTTGCTGCTGCATTGGAACAGAATGGAATGACAGAAAAGCAATTCAAAGAAAATATTAATGACTATTTATCGATTCGAAAAGTGATTGAACCGCGTATCGATATAACTGACGAGGAAATCAAGACCTACTTCGAAGAAAACAAAGATTCTTTTAACCAGGAAGAACAAGTTGAAGCAAGTCATATTTTAGTTGAAGATGAAGCTACAGCGAAAAAAGTTGCGAAGAAACTTGCAGCTGGGGAAGATTTCGCTGCTCTTGCAAAAGAATACTCATCGGATACAGCCAGCGCAGCAAATGGTGGAGAATTAGGCCTTTTCTCAAGAGGGAAAATGGTAGCCGAATTTGAAGAAGCAGCATTTTCAATGAAAGTTGATACAATTAGCGATCCTGTGAAAACAGAACACGGTTATCATATTATTAAGGTAACTGATAAAAAAGCCGCAAAAGAGGCTGTCTTAGAAGATAGTAAAGAAGAAGTCAAAGCGTTATTATTTGAAGAAGGATTACAAACAGAGTATATCGAATGGCTAGATGAAGCAAAAGCAGACTATAAAATCAATAATACGTTACTAACAGAATAAGTTGCTTATCTAGAAATCCGAACCCCCATCAATGCAGAATGTTAGATACTGCTTTGATGGGGGTTTCTTTTGATTCATTTATGCAGTTGATCGAATAAAAAACCTTTGAATATGCTGCGCTATCAATCTTCAAGCTTCCACCATCGCTTAATTTATATAGGTGAATCAATTTCAAAAAAGGGATATTAACTATAAAATCCGAACAATGTTGATTTCCGCTTCAGGTGGACGCTTTCCGCTACAATCAACGAGATTAGTCCGAAATATTGACCGACAATGAATAGATAGATGAATTATATTGTTCGTCTTTTCCCCAAAAATTAGTAATTGTGAAATTGATTCAGGTGTTAATACGTTCGCAATTAATAATAATTTTATTCATTTCACATAAGTCCCACCTACTCATATAGTAGGTTTGCAACAACTTCCTAGAAAGCGCTTTCACTTATTTTCATTGCGATATATTATATGCAATATGTAAATTTCGCTATTATTCGACAGATCTTTATGCTATTCTATTTAAAATTCCATATTGTCTGAAAGGGTTGAATACTATGTCACAAATGTTAGCTTTAGTTATTTTAGTCGCTATTTTATATATAGGAGATGTTATCTCGGTCAGGACGAAGGCATGGATTCCATCGGTTTTCGTCTGTGCCGTCCTCTTCTTGCTAGGCTATTGGACGTTTTTCCCGCAAGATATTGTTTCGCTTGCCGGCGTACCGCCTACTGTCGCGTCAATGATGATTTATTTACTCATCACCAATATGGGTACATTGTTATCACTTCAACAACTGAAAGAACAATGGAAAACCATTTTAATTTCCCTTGCCGGAATTCTAGGGATTGTCGTTGCTTTATTCGGCATCGGTACATTGCTATTTGGTATTGAAACAATCATCGTTGCAATTCCGCCTCTCGTTGGTGGTGTTGTATCTGCATTGATCATGTCCGAAGGTGCTGCCAACGCCGGACTCGCAACATTGGCTGTCTTTGCGATTGTCATTTACGTGATGCAAGGCTTCGCGGGTTATCCCCTTACGTCAATTGTTCTCAAAAAAGAAGGAAAAATGCTTCTTGAAAAATACCGCAAAGGCGAACTGAAAGTGATAAATGGTGGTACTCAAGCAACCGTCTCTGAACCACGCGAACTTAAGCTATTTAAGTGGATGCCGGACAAATTTAATACAGATTACTTCAAATTTTTCCGACTCGCATTCGTCGGCTTCCTTGCCTATCTCGTATCAACATTACTAGCGCCAATTCTAACAGTCAGTCCTTATGTGCTGTGCTTGTTGTTCGGAATCATTGCAACAAGCATTGGATTCTTGGAGCGTCAAGTGCTTCAAAAAGCGAACGGTTTCGGATTAGCAATGATGGCACTTATGCTGTTCATCTTTGACGGTTTGAAAAATGCTACACCTTCCATGATGATGGAAATCCTGTATCCACTTGTTGGCTGTATCGTATTGGGCGTCATCGGCATGTACATCTTCTCGTTTTTCATAGGGAAAGTGCTGAAAGTAAGTAAAGAGATGGCGTTTGCTGTTTCGTTAACTGCATTATACGGATTCCCAGCAGACTACATTATTACCAATGAAGTCATCAATTCATTAACGGAAGATGAGAAAGAAAGAGATGCATTGACGAGTCATATGTTACCGCCAATGCTCGTCGGTGGATTTATAAGTGTCACAATGGTTTCAGTTATCCTTGCAGGCTTCTTCGTCGGATTCCTGTAATGATCGCTAATCAAACGAGGGGGTATAGGTATGACAGCCAATCGACAACGGATTGAACAACATATCGAATTGTTGAGCCGATTTACAGCTACGCCTGGTGCGGGTGTAACGCGGCTGACGTATAGCCAAGAAGATTTACAGGCCCGGAATTACATTAAAAATGAAATGACGGAGTACGGTCTAACAGTTACAGAAGACGGTTTTGGTAATATATTCGGCAAACTTGAAGGTACTTTACCCGACGCCCCTTCCGTCATCGTTGGCTCTCACTTTGACTCTGTTCCAAATGGTGGAGCCTATGACGGCGCTGCCGGAGTTGTAGTCGGATTAGAGGTCGCTGCTTTGTTCAAAGAGAATAATCTTAAGCCAGCCTACCCACTTGAAGTCATTGCACTCGTTGAGGAAGAAGGCTCCCGTTTTGGCGGCGGTCTAATGGGCTCACGTGGGATGATGGGTATATTGACAGAAGAAGATTTTAAAACGCTTGCTGATAAAGATGGCATTTTAGCAGTAGATGCGATGACGGATATCTGGGTCAACCCAGCAAATGAGAAAAAACGGGAGCCGAAATCAATCAAAGCATTCCTTGAGCTACACATCGAACAAGGCCCGATTCTCGAGGAGAAGAATATTCAAATTGGTGTCGTTGAAGCAATTGTTGGACTGACACAATTGGAAGTAACCGTACAAGGTCAAGCCGGACATGCAGGCACAACACCAATGGATCGACGCTCCGATGCACTCGTTTCCGCGGCTCAAATCATTGTTTCACTACCAGGTATTGCAAGCGGCGAAGGCGAAGGTACCGTCATTACAATAGGTCAGTTAAACGTCTTCCCGAACGGAGCAAATGTTATCCCAGACAAAGTTGTCTTCAGCGTCGATATTCGTTCAGGTAAAGAAGCGCATGTGCTGAATGCGATACGTAAAGTGGAAGAAGTGATTGCGCAACAAAATAGCAACGGAGTTCGCACATCCATTGACCAACAACTCTATATCGAGCCGAAAGAAATGGATAGCGGCATCCGTTCTTTATTAAAAGATGCGAGTGACCTTCTTGCAATTCCATACTGTTCGATTAATAGCGGAGCAGGCCACGATGCAATGGTGTTTTCAGATTATACGGCATGCGGAATGGTGTTCATCCCAAGCAAGGACGGGCTAAGTCATTGTCCAGAAGAATGGTCGGATGCAGGTCACCTTGCTGACGGCACGACTATTATCTATGAAGCTGTGAAAAAATTAACGGAGGCTAAACCATTATGATCCATCACAAAATAAAAGAAGCTATCACAAACTATAGTGATGAGCTGACTGCACTGCGACGCAAATTACACAGCGAACCAGAGCTGTCTTTTGAAGAAGTAAAAACCACTGCGTTCGTTTGCGCTTATTTAGATGCACTCGGTATTTCTTACCGCAAGACAGAACCTACTGGTGTCATCGCTGACATTAAAGGTGCTACGGGCGGTAAAACAGTTGCACTGCGCGGCGATATGGATGCACTCTCTGTTGAACAATTAAACACGCATGTACCCTACGCTTCCAAGATTGAAGGAAAAATGCATGCATGCGGCCATGATGCACACACTTCGATGTTGCTAATCGCTGCAAAAGCATTATCCGAAGTGAAAGATGAACTACCGGGTAATGTGCGCCTGTTATTCCAACCTGCAGAAGAAATTGCACAAGGCGCAAAAGCAATGGTCGAGCAAGGTGCCATGGATGGCGTGGACAATGTTTTCGGTATCCACATCTGGTCACAAATGCCGACGCATAAAGTTTCTTGTACACCTGGCCCCTCATTCGCAGCGGCTGACATTTTCAAAGTCCATTTCACAGGTAAAGGCGGACACGGTGCCATCCCTCAAGACTGTATTGACGCGGCACTCGTTGCTTCTTCGTTCGTCATGAATGTCCAGACTGTCGTTTCACGGACAATTGATCCGCAAGATCCCGCTGTCCTTACAGTTGGTAAAATGGAAGTCGGCACGCGTTTCAATATCATTGCTGAGAATGCTTTGATTGAAGGAACGGTTCGTACGTTCAACCAAGACACGCGCAATCATATCGAAAAAAGCATTTCACAATACGCAAAGAGCGTAGCTGACATGTACGGTGCGACTGCAGAAGTTGAGTATATCCGCGGAACAGAACCAGTTATCAACGACACAGAGAGTGCAAACCTTGTTCAACAAGTAGCTACCGAAGCATTCGGTCCAGACGTTGTGTTTGATGAAAAACCGACGATGGGCGCAGAAGATTTCTCATTCTTCCTCGATAAAGCACCTGGCAGTTTTGCACTTGTTGGTAGTGGAAATCCGAAGAAAGATACGGAGTGGTCCCATCACCACGGCAACTTCGATATCGACGAAGATGCGCTAGCTACTGGCGCAGAACTATATGCACAGTATGCGTGGGCTTATTTGAATAAGTAACTGATTGATTGAAAGAACGGAAAAGCTAATTCAGCTTTTCCGTTTTTTTATGTGTGGCCGTGATAAACTGGCTACCGTTAGCCATATAATCAGTGTGCTATGATAAACCTATAAAATTACAATTCGACGAAAAAGAGGTGCTCCAATGAATTTCATTGCTTGGACAATCGTTGCCTGTGAAATTGGTTTCTGGGTCGTCATTGCTCTCGGGCTCATTACTCGCTATATTTTCAAACGTGAAAAGCTCGGCTTTTTCTTCCTCGCTTTAACACCAGTTATCGATTTAATTTTACTCATCGTCACAGCAACCGACTTATACAACGGGGCTACCGCAACGCAAGTGCATGCCATTGCGGCAATTTATCTTGGTTCTTCCATCGCGTTCGGCAAAAGTATGATCCGCTGGGCTGATAAACGATTTCGATACTACATTCAAAAAACGGGGTCAAAACCGATACGGAAAGCCGGATTCGAACACGCTCGCCACTCGATGAAAGGCACATTGCAACACCTGCTTGCTTATGTGATCGGCGGCGCTTTCCTTGTTGCAATGATTTATTTCATCGGTGATCCAACAAGAACAGAAGTACTAACCTCCACCTTGAAAGTATGGGCACTGGTTCTCGGAATTGACTTTATCATTTCTATTTCGTACTTCATCTGGCCACGGCCGGAAAAGGCTAAATAAACGAATTGCAAAAGCCGATCTTTTCACAAGATCGGCTTTTGCATTGATGTTACTCATTTCTTTCTAATCATGTAAAATTTTAGCCAGACGCCTAAACACACTGCGTTTTTCGCACAGTATATGATAGGTCATTTTACAGATTAATGAATCAATTTTATAATAGGATTATTAAACAGGAAAAACGAACAATGTTGATTTCCGCTTCAGATGGACGATTTCCGCGGGCACGGCTTCAGCCTCCTCGTCGTTTCACTCCTGCGGGGTCTTCAGCTCGCGCTGTTCCCGAGGCTTACAGGATGTATGTCATGCAACCGTTGCCGCAGGACGCGGCGAACTTAGGTTGCCAAGTCGCCATCTTCCGCTACAATCAACGAGAGTAGTCCGTAAAATTGACGGACAATGAATTGGTAGATGAATTATATCGTTCGTCTTTATACATGAAATAAGTAATTGTGAAATTGATTCTAAGATCAATCCAATTCTACTCACAAAAAAACCGACCCATTACAGGTCGGCTTCACTCATAATTATGCGTTCATGCTTTTCAATGCTGTACCAACGTTTACTGTACGTCTAGCCTGATGTGCAACTGCTGCTTTAATAGCCGCTTCGTTATCAGCAATTTTTCCATCTTGTCCAACTGTTACGCTTGTACCGTATGGGTTACCGCCAGCTGCAAATGTAACCGCATCTGTGAAACCTGGTGCCGCAACAACTGCACCCCAGTGGTACATTGTCGTGTAAAGAGATAGGATTGTTGCTTCTTGTCCACCGTGTGGATTTTGTGCAGAAGACATTGCGCTTACTGCTTTATCAGCAAGTTTACCTTGGAACCAAAGACCACCCAATGTATCGATGAAGCTTTGAATTTGTCCAGGTACGTTACCGAAACGTGTTGGTACGCTAAAGATGATTGCGTCTGCCCACTCAAGATCTGCACCCGTTGCGACAGGAACGTTTTTCGTTGCTTCAGAATGTGCTTTCCAGCCTGGAGTTGCATCGATTACTGCTTGTGGAGCTGTTTCAGCCACTTTCATCAGTCTTACTTCAGAACCCGCTGCTTCAGCTGCCTCAGCTGCCCATTTTGCCAATTGGTAGTTTGTACCACCCGAACTATAATATACGATTGCTGTTTTTGTTTTTGTCATTTTCACCGTCTCCTCTGTTGTTGTTCTAGTTGTTTTTCCAAATAACTTGTCTAAAAAACTCATTTTTTTAGCTCCACTTCTTTTTTCATTTCTCGAATATCGTTTTGTACCATTCCGCCGCCGCATCCACTTCTGTACGCGTCAACGAATGGCCATTCATTTCCCAATGAACTTTCGTTGCTGCTCCTGCAGCTGTCAACAATTCATCCAAATCTTCCGCCTCTTTTGCAGGACACATCGGATCATTTTTCCCTGCGGCAATGAACACCGAAACGCCAGCCAATTTAGGCAAGTCGATTCCGCGTCTCGGAACCATTGGGTGATGAAGAATTGCTCCTTTCAATGCCTCTGCATAATGGAACAGCAAACTTGCCGCGATGTTCGCTCCATTAGAATAACCAACCGCAATGACATTCAACCTGTCAAAACCGTTTTCTTTCGCAGATTCATCAAGAAACGCATTTAATTCTTTCGTACGGAAGATTAAATCCTCCTCATCGAATACGCCTTCCGCCAATCTACGGAAGAAACGCGGCATACCGTTTTCAAGGACATTTCCCCGAACACTCAGTACACCTGCATCCGGGTCTATCAAATCGGCAAGTCCCAGTAAATCCTGTTCCGTACCTCCTGTGCCATGAAGCAAAAGCAACACCGGTTTCGATGTATCTTTTCCGGGTTTATATATATGTTTCATAGTAAACCTCTCCTCATCAATCAATTTCGCGCACTTCAAAGGGGATCAAAGATGATTCCAGCTGGTCGCGATTTTTTTCATATTGCGCTGGGAGCATTAGGCTTTCACCCATTGTTTCCACAGACTCGTCATGTGCAAAGCCTGGTACGTCAGTTGCAATTTCAAACAAAATCTTTCCGTGTTCTCGGAAGTAAATCGCATTGAAATAGTTCCTGTCTTTCACCGGCGTCACGCCATAACCATGCGCTTCAACAAACGCTTTCCAGTCCAGCTGATCCGCATCATCCTCAGCACGCCAAGCGATATGGTGAACTGTGCCGACACCCATTTGTGCACGACCTGATGATGTCGTCTTCAAATCGACGATATTGCCAATGTCTGCTGTCGAGCGAAATCGGATGTATTCGCCCTCTTCACCGATTTTTTCAAGCCCCATGACATGTTCAAGAAGATGAGCCGTTTTTTCAGGTTGAGTAGATAATAGCGTTGCGCCGCCGAAACCTTTTATGGCGACATCCGCAGTTACTTCACCGACCATCCATTCATTCTTTACCCCATCTTCTCGCTCGACAATCTCAATTTTCAAACCATGAGGGTCATCAAATGATAAATACGTTTCTCCAAAACGGTTTGATTTGATAAACGCAATCTTGAATTTCTCAAGACGCTTTTCCCAGAAATCCATCGCATCCATCGGTACTACATACGACGTAACACCCACTTGGCCATCCCCAATTGTTCCTTGGCGAGCATTAGCCCATGTAAAAAATGTAATGATCGTACCCGGTGCGCCGTTTCCATTACCAAAGTAAAGATGGTACGTCCCCGGATCATCGAAGTTTACGGTTTGCTTTACAAGACGCAACCCGAGAACACCAGCGTAAAAATCAACATTTTCTTGTGGATGTCCGACGATTGCAGTTATGTGATGAATACCCATTGTTTTTCTCGTCATATCAATTCTCTCCCCGAATTAGTAAAAAGTTATTTATCTCGAATTCAAGGTAATCATAACAAGCGGAGTTTTCATTGTCAATAAGTTGGCTTGAAGAACAAAAATTGTATGTAGGAAATGAGCGGCATACCAGCAACAACCGAGTCGTGGCTCGACTTGCTCAACAATTAACATCTTTACTTACAATTCAATCACGCCATTGTGTAATAGTTATATTGATTCTCTCCATTTTCCTTCGACATATTCAAGGCGCTATCTACTTGTATATAAAGCGTATCTGCTTCATCTATTCTCACCTTCGAAAAACAGACAAGAATAATTCGTTATCTATGCAATTAGCACTGACTTTTGCCTTTCCTTTTCGGAGACAAAAAACCCTTCCTATAATGAAACCAGAAGGGCTTAATATTTACTATTCAAAATTAGAGATTCGCCAGTACTGCCACGCAATTACCTCGGACATCCACGCGAGCCCCTTACTTTCCGCTTGGTGAATTGAAACCCAGTCGTTTACATCACCACGCATCAGGTAAATCTCATGATGAGGCGCCTGATCGTGGTAGCCCCCCATATCAAATGTCCCGTCCCGCCGCATAACTGCCCGTACTTCATAGTTGATGTCAGGTGCCGTTGTAAGAGGGTTGCCAACAGCATGCATGAGATGGAATCCCGCTTCTTCCTTCCCATGATTTGTCCGTTTCAATGTAATCCCATCGTGTGAAGCAGTTGCTTGTTTCCTAAAACGTTTCAAAGTGTCACAGACAAGCGACTGACCAACATCTCTCGTAAACGTCAGCGGAGAACGTTCGAGATCATATGCCAGTTCGACGTCGACTCGTGTACGATAACTGGCTCCATTTGAATCGAATCCCCTATCATCTCCTTTAAAATAACGATTTCGCGACAAAATATTCGGATTCAAAACCCAGTCATCCTTCAAAAACGTCATGTAGCGGAATGCCCATCTATCTACATTCGGGGGACGGACTCTGTCTTGAACAGGCTTCAGCAACTCCTTCGGTTTGGCGATGGCCTTTGTCACCGAAAACCGTTCTATCGTTGCTGCTTCCTTCGATGAAACCGGATTCAACATCCCAAAAATAGTGGAGACAACCGATTGAAACACGTTGAATCGTTCTCCTGACTTCGCAAGCGAACGCTTAGATTCAATGGTATACGTATAGATTTCATCCAACGAAAAATCCCTGTCAATGTAACGATTGTCGACCACCGTTGCCAAATGCTTCCCGTTTCGGTAAACGTCATATTCAACGACATCTTTAATTTCCTCCCAAGACAACGCAATTTGCGTCTTTGCAACAATCGTTGTCATGACAAGCGACTGGAGCGGACTTTCTTTGTTTTTCTGTTCTGCAAATGCTGACGTTTGCAATGCAATAACCTCTACAACAATACCCTCTTCAACACGTTCGATTACGTAATTATATAGTTTCGCATGCTTGAAATCACCGTCACTAAATTCGGAAACAGTTCCTTCATACAAATGATGTCCATCTTTATAGACGTTGTAGGTTCCTCCGACATCATTCCATGTAAAATAAATCAAATCCGCCTTATGCAAAACAGTTTGTATTTCAAATGATTTCTTCATCCGCACATCACACCCCTCACTTGGAAGTGTGGTGTATTTCGCGAATGGTTAAACATTACATTTCAATACCTGTTAACGAAAGAAGAACTGCGCCTTTTAAACGACTTGCTGCTTCTCCAGGATCTTTTTCTTCCGAAATTGCGGAAATAACTGCTACCCCTGATGCGCCAGCTTTAATGACAGCGCCAGCTCTGCGTTCTGAAATCCCGCCAATCGCAACAATTGGTAATCCAGGTAGCAACGATGCCACCTCCCTAATTGTGTCAATTCCAATAACAGGGTGCATATCTGTTTTCGTCTGCGTCTCGTAAACTGGACCCAGACCGATATAATCAGCACCAGCATCAGCTGCCGCCATCGCTTCCTTTACATTATGCGCAGAAACACCAATCAGCATATCTGGACCGACCTTGTCACGCACAACTGATATATATCCGTCTTCCTGCCCGATATGAATACCATCCGCACCCATTTCAATCGCAAGCTCTATATCATCATTAACGATGAAGGGTACACTATTTTGTTCACATAATTGCTGACACGCCCGTGCGAAAGTCTTCAATTCTGCACCAGTTAACGCACCGTGCCCTTTTTCACGTAATTGAAAGCTCGTAACGCCGCCTTTAAGCGCCTCTTCTAAGACATGCAACGGATCGCGTCCCGCCAAATTCACCGTGCCCATGATGAAATACAAGTTAACTGTTTGCTTATCCATAAACTACAACCCCTTCCATTGTCTTATTGCCAAGGCGTCCATATGTCCAATGATTTGTCGGACCATGACCGCCACCAATCTCCAATCCATCTTCAATTGCTACGTGGATGAAACATTTTGCAGAAACAACTGCATTCGCCGCCGTTTCCCCATTTGGCCGAAAATGCTGTCAGTGCCGCTGAATACGTGCACCCGGTTGCCTGCCCGCCCCCATGAACAAATCTTCTGCATATCGCGCTTCTTTCCGACGGCCCCCTTTAATGAGAACTGCCCTGGCGCTCAATGCTATTATATGTTTCGCTGCTTTCTCTATGTCTGCAGCCGTTTTTATCCATTCCAGCAAGCACTTCTGCCTCCGGAATAGTAGATGTAACAATAGCCGCAAGGGGTATAAGCACCTTCTTCAATGCTTCAATAACCCCCTGTATTTGCGCTTAACTAATAGTCGGATCAGTCGGTTGTATTGCAGACACCCAAATCTATTTTGCGCTGTTAACGCCGTCAATGCCGTTATACCAAACACACCTAATTCCTGAAATGTCTTCAAGTTCGCCTGTACACCTGCCCCGCCACCACTATCCGTCGCGCACCAAATATGTAAGTGCACAATGGAGTCCAGTGAAAACGCTTTGGCTACTACTAAGAAGGCGCCTTCGCTTAATTCATACATGTATTCATAGGTTCAACATATATAGTAAGCCGATTTTCCCTTTACCTATTTCATAAGCAAACTGGTTATTCCGTTCCAAGGTCGGGAAGAGTATAGGTAAGGACATAAACAGAAAGAAGGAGCAGCTTATGCACAAAGCAGACAGCAGACAGAATAATCCCGACAAATCCATGTGGATCAGCCTTTTCGGAGTACTCGTAATTATTGCAGGGGTCATTATAACCAATCTTACAATGCGTTAACTGCCTAACAGGTCGACATCCAATCGACCTGTTTTTAGTACGTACTCCAAATTCTTTCTACTTCCGAGTCCTCGTCCTTAATTCGAACAACATACACATCCGGATTCGTCAGTGTCTGCCAGTGCTCAAAACCGAATCGCTCATCGTAACTCATTACTAACAGCGCCATTAAATTGCCGTGCGTCACAAGAACTGTCCGCGAACCGTCACGAAGTTCATCCACAACATCACAGACCCTTGAAATCGCTTCATTCGAAGACTCTCCGCCCTCATATTTTAAATGGAGATCCAAAAATGTATCTTCCAGCTTTATCAACCAATCCTCGAAATCTCTCGAACTTAGTACACGCTCTCCAAGCCGACTATCCACCTCTACATGTAGCTTCTTACGCTCCGCTAAAGGCCAGCCCGTCTGACGCGCACGAGAAAATGGACTTGTAATAATCCGATCCACTTCGATATCTTCGAAAAACTCTACAAGCTTTCCCGCCTGCAATATCCCTTTTGCGGTCAATTCCACTTCGGGCGCCTGCCCTTCTGCCGAACAATGACGCACAATGTAAATAACTTTTTCCATACCCGATTCACCCCATTCTTTTTAATAACCAGGCATACAACCCATTCACAAAATAGCTATAGTCATCCCTAGTACTCTTTTTCCCTGCTATACTCCAAAGAAAACATCTAATTTTTCTGACACCTTAAAATTATCAAGCACAAGCGTTGAATTGCAAGCATCATTTCAAACCGCAAATTACCTATCTGATATGAATAAAAAAAGTAGTAAAACGCCTATCTCAATGAAGAGTAGAGTATTTACTACATTTTTTCGCTATGCAAGTTAAATTTAAGCACTTGCCATTAGTTTCGATTTTTTTTGATGTACTAACAACTGAACCGCATTACCAGCGTCACACGTTATTTTTTCTCCCTAGGCAAGCGCTAATGCTAATCTTGAATTAGGCCTCTTACCATCTGAAATAAGACTATTTATACGCTCTATGAGCTCGGGAAGTTCACGCATCGTTAGAATCGTAAAGTCCGCACCATTTTGCATAAAGGAATTTTCTGTTTTAGAGATTGCAGTTTCTTTATCAGCTTCTGACAAACGCGTAAATCCGTCTAAATCCTGTCCCATTTCAGAGCTTCCTATAATGACGCCAACTGACCAAACACCCGCATTAACGCCCTCTTTAATATCTGAAACCGTATCGCCTACTTTTACTACCTTCCATGATGCCGATAGTTTAAGTTGCTCCATATTCCGATAAATCATATAAGGGTACGGTCTTCCAATCGAATTTGTGTCATCAGGGGTCACAAAGACGTCTGGGTAATACCCCTTCTCCAACGCATTCGGAACTACGACATCCATCATTGTATTTGTATAGCCCGTTGTCGATCCAATTTTCAATCCTCGACCTCTTAATACGTCCATTGTTTCTATAACTCCGGGAATTGGATCCGTGTACGCTGACAATGAAGCCATCAATGCAGGCACAAATTTCGCATACAAATTCTCTACATCTTGTTCGTTAAATAATCTCCCATACTTTTCTTCCCATAATACTGCTATTCTAGGCATGTACAACATAGCGCGAATATGATCAATTTTCAGCATCCCCATTGGCTCTCTTGCTTCTCCCATTGTCACGTCAATACCAGCATCTTTAAAGATATCAACAAATACATTTACAGGTGCAAAACAGCCAAAATCTACTGTTGTCCCAGCCCAATCCAATATGACGCCTTCTACTTTATTCATTTTGCCACCACTTTCATATACTCTTCTACACCAACACATAATTCCTCTATATCTTCTTCATAGATTTCACCTATATTGCCAATGCGGAAAGTATCTATGTTCGTCAGCTTACCTGGATAAATGACATAACCTCTGTCTTTGATAAACGAATAGAATGCTTCAAAGTCGAACTGTTCATTTGGAAAAAGGAAAGTTGTAATAATGGGCGATTGTTTGTCAGCTGTGATATAGGCATGTATATTTATTTTTTCAAATCGCTCTCTTAACAAGCGATTATTATGCTGATACCGGGAAAATCTAGCTGGGATACCGCCTTCTTCAACTAATTCTTCCAACGCTTTTGCGAATGCAGCTACTACATGCGTTGGGGATGTATAACGCCATTTCCCATCCTTGTTCATCTCTTTCCACTGATCATATAAATCCAGCGACAAACTACGTGCATTGCCTTCACATGCGACAAGCTTCTCAATTTTTGCGATGACAAATCCAAACCCAGGGACCCCTTGAATGCATTTATTTGCGCTACTAATTAAATAATCAATTTCAAGTTCAGCTACATTGATCTCCATCCCACCAAAGCTACTCATAGCATCAATGATTAGTGTTTTCCCTTGTTCCTTCGCTAAGTTCGAAATCATCTCAATCGGATTTAAAATACCTGTCGTTGTTTCACAATGAACCATTGCGATATGCGTAATTTCTTGATCGTCTATTAAAATACGTCTTATCTCGTCTTCCTTCGGATAGTCATTGTATGCCACACTATATTCTACGTAATTAAGTCCAATATACTGAGCCATTTTCACAATACGTTCGCCATAAGCACCATTCGTTACAATCAGCACTTTATCGTCTCTTGAAACGGCAGTCGTCAGTACCGATTCAACGACAAACGAACCACTTCCTTGCATAAGTACAGTCGTATATTCCTCTTTTGTAGCACATGCGAATTCAAGAAGCTGGGATCTGATTTTTTGTGTAATTTCTTTATAGTCTTGCTCCCATGTGCAACGATCAAGCAGCATTTCCTGTTTTACCGTACTTGTAGTTGTCAACGGGCCAGGCGTTAGTAGTTTATAAGTATTCATATTCTTTCACTCTCCCTAATTTTAATTAGCTGATTTAAAGAATTCTCGATGCTGCTGTAAGAGTTCAACGGTTAATGGTTGTTCAAATTGCATCGCATGAGCCGGTTTGTTCACATCCATCACTCTTTCACCTTCGTAAAGCGCAACCGGATAATGTGTCAGCAACTCTTTTCGAGCATTTTTCGTAATTATTTCGGCCATGACCATTGCTAAACTTGTTGTTGCATCGTCTTTATTCACAACCGCAATTGATTCTGTAAGAGAAAAGTTACCTTCAATTGGATCGACATACTCAATCGGTAAGCCCGATTCTTTAGCCATTACTGCCTGGTAACGCAAACCAAAACCAGCAGCCACTTCGCCAGCTTGGACTTTCTTAATAGGACCTGAACCTGAACTTTCAAGATGTGGACCCGTATTGGCTATTAAATCTTGGAGAACCGCTTTCCCATCTTGTTCCCCATATTCGCTAACAATCGCTTGGACTAGCAACCAACCCGTTGAAGAGTCCATAATATTTGGAATCGACACCAAACCCTTAAACTCAGGTTTCGCCAAATCTTTCAGGGAAGTTGGCATCGCCAAACCCTTTTGCTTGAATACTTCTGTATTAACAAAAATGGACCCTGTATTGCCTAAAATCGGTGCATAATAGGGCAAATTTTGTTCTAACGCATTTGTACTAAACGTTAAGTCCTTAAACATGGCATGTTGTTTTTGAGCACTTTCGATGAAATAAGAACTCATCGCCACAACATCTGCTTCGATTTTATCGCCCTCTGCCATCAGTTTCCCGCCTAATTCGGAAGTTCCTAAAGATTGAAGCACATATTCCCCTTCATATCCCGCATCATTCAATGCATTTTCCATAGCCCCAGAGGCCGCTTCATCCCCATTTGTATAAATAACAACCTGTCCTTCATCGGCATTGCCACTGTTACGCCCCGCCCATATAAACACTAAACTTAAAGCAATTAGCGACAATACGATTACCTTCATCTTTTTCACTATAATATCCCCCTCATGATTGTTTGAATGGTCTTTTTTGAAAGTGATCACAAAGCAACTTGACGGCTAGATTTGTAAAGAAGATGAGTAGAGATAAAATGAATACTTCATTGAATTTACCGAAATGCTGTAGTTCTTTAATTTTGTTAGCTACCAATGACGTTTGTGCTGTGACTAAAAAGATGATCCCGCTAATCGTCACCATGGCATTGATAAAGTAATAGCTAAACATTTCAATAACCGTCGATGCGGAGTTTGGAAGAATTACCCGATAGATGGTTTTTAACCAGCTATCCCCCAATAACTCTCCAGTCGTTTCCCAAGTCGGATTCATTTTGGATAAAGCGTTTTTAGCCATTAAATAGGGTGTTGTAAAGAAATGGACAATGTTACAGAGAACGATAATTAGAAAGGTTCCTTTCAAACTACTACCGTTAAATAATAGTAAATATGATAAACCTAACACCATGCCTGGTATCGTATTGGTCATCATCGACACGATATCAATAGATGATCTCCATTTCACAGTCGTACGAGTATTTAACACTGCTGAACAATACGCGACTAACGTACCAAACACTGCCGTCAATAGCGCAACAAACAATGAATTTTTATAGACAGTTAGTAGATTATTCGATTGGAATGTGTCCATAAAATGTTTAAAAGTAAATGTGAAATCATAAGGATAACTGTTTACAAATGGTGCAATGAACATGACAGCAAACACTGAAAGCATTGCTAGTAACACGGCTAATGATATAATCCCAAAGCCTGTGTCCCTCCCCTTATGCGGAGCCAACTCTGTGTCGGTAAACTTGTCATAATGAAAATTAAGTTTTTCGAGGTAGTTTAAAAGTAAAACAGCAAACACAGCCGGGATTAACATGATAACCGCTATAGCTGCACCATTATTAAAATCTGGGATGGAACCAAGCATAACTTGGTATAACTGAGTCGCTACAACAGAATAAGTCCCACCGATTGAAGCTGGTATGCCGAAATCAGTAAAGCTTAAAATGAAAGAAAGTACAAAAGCGCCACCCAAAGTCCCCACTAATGGACGGACTATAGTGTTCTTAAAACTCTTTAGCACCCCGTCACCCATCAGCTTTGAAACGACGATAAACTTCTTGTCAACATACTTGAAGGCGTTATTAATCAGAAGAAAGGCAGCTGGTAACGTATAAATCACATAGCCTATCAGTAAACCGTTAAATCCGTAAATATCAACTAAGTTTCGGCCGACAATCTTGGTAATTAACCCTTGGTTTCCAAATGAGTAGATAATTGAAAATCCATATGTAATGGTAGGCAGCAACATCGGAATAAGAATCCCTATTTTAATCGCACTTTTTAACGGCCTGTAGATCCTTGTACAATTGACGGCATAAGCCAGAATAAATGCCAAAACCGTTGTAATCACAGCAGCAAGGCCGGAAACTTTAACGCTGTTACCAACGGACTCTAGCAATTCTTTATCCGATAAAACGGTTAGGTAATTCGAGAAATTGAACCCCTCACTTGTTTCAAAAGAACGAACTAACAACATACCAAGAGGTACTACTAGAAATGTGATGAATAACAAGATGATTGGGATGTAAATAACGCGCATCGCCGGTTTTACATTAGGCATAGTGTTCACCAAATAAGTTATAGATGTTTAGCCTCTTAATCTGTAATTGTTTTAGAATAAACTCTTTTACGAAATCAGTAGTAGGCTGGTTGATAATTTCAGTAGGCGTACCAAATTGAGAAATACTACCGTCATTGATAATTAAAACTTTGTCCGACAACGTTAATGCCTCTTCTGGGTCATGCGTCACAATAATCGTCGTCAACTTAAATTCTCTGGCTATGGATTTAATGCGCTGCTTAATCGATTCCTTTATGACACCGTCTAACGCACTCAACGGTTCATCCAATAATAATATTTTCGGCTTCATGACGAGCGTTCTTGCAATAGATACCCGCTGTTTCTGACCACCCGATAATTCCCCGATTTTCTTTGTTAAATGCGGTTTTAATTCCAAAAAGTCAATGTACTCTTGAATTTCCTCTTCAGATACTAGCCCCTTGTTATTTTTCAAACCATAGACAATATTTTCGTATGCATTTAGATTAGGAAAAAGCGCATAATCTTGAAATACGATATTAAATCCACGATCCTTCATCGCTACGTTACTCAAATCCCTATCATTAAAAATAATTTTTCCGTGATCCATACTCGTTAACCCTAAAATAATATGTAATAAAGTCGTTTTACCACTACCACTCGGACCTAGTAGTGAAACAATCTCCCCTGGCTCAATCTCAAGATTTATGCCATCTAGAACTAACTTATCATCGAATAGCTTGCTAATATTTTGTAATTTCAGCAAACCGTACACCTCCTTTACTACAACTTTAGTATAGGAGCCTTATGTAAATTTAAATTGTGATTCGTGTAAATTATTTGTAAATACTTTATTTTTTCACTACTTTTTTTGACAAATTGGTACACTTTTACAGCAAAAAAATGCCTGCGCAGCAACCATCATGAACATGTAAACATTCACGACAGGTTGCTGTACAGGCACCCAACATTATTTATTCATCTGAGCAAGAAAATCACCTAAAGGATCATCTTCCTCTTCTTCTACAGGCGTGTTTTCCGGCTCTTTTAACTGTTCCCAATCAAAGTTATCCAGATCATCATCCGTATCAGCGTTTATCAAGAAATCTTCTGTCTCCAGGTCTTCCGCAGCAGCCGTTTCTTCCTGAAGATATAAGGCTGCATCTACATCTATTGCATTACTATTAAGTGATGCAAAGAGGGCCGATGTGCGGATTGGATCGGACATCAACTGATATACGATACTTCCGAGTAGCGCCTCAGAATGTTCATGCTTCAACCAATCGCGTTGCGCTTTAGTTAAACCTTTTGGAAGCGCAATCGTAATAGCCTCTCTATGTTTTACTAGAGAATCATTCACGCCTTCTATCACGAACTCTGCAATTTTGCTGGAAAAGTTTCTTCTTTCAACTTCTTTTAACTTTTGTAACTCCCTTAAGGTATGGTCAGATGTATCGGAAGGAAGGCGAAACGTAATAGGCTGACCCCTTTTCAATCCTGTTTCACTCATGACTTATCACCTTACTTTGTTTTAACGAACTTTTCTTCTTCTTTATTTTTTGCTTTTTGACTTTTTCTAGCAAAATCTGAAATTAATTTGTAATAAGCGTTAGCCATCATCCAAACGCTTTCTTTTTCATCCTCAAAGAAATCAATGTTATAGCCATCTAAGCTATTATTTAGCGTTTTAAGATAATCTTTAAGGACGATAGAGCCTCCGCCGATGAAATAGCAAATCTCAGATTGCGAGTTTCTTTGCCATACATTCCGTAAATGACGGTATTGCTTTTTCGCTAAATCCAAGAGAATCCGGTCTACAATATCATGCACGCTTGTCCGGCTTCCTTTTACCATGATATGATTACGGTTATTTTTCTTCGTAATAATATCCACAACATCTAAACGACTGTCCAACTCTACGCCATGTCTAGCATAAATTTCTTCCCGAATCGCATCAAGAGACTCTGACACGCCTAAGTTGAAGCCTTGTGCCTTATCGTCATCGACTTTACGATTTCTAATAACTGCAACATCCGTTGATAACCCACCGATGTCTTGTATCAAGATTTGTTTATCGATTAATTCTTTATTAATGATATTTAAATTATTATCCATTACAAGGTTGATAAACGCAGCAAAGCCTTCCGGATAAACCTTTACTTCATCAAATTTAATGTTTACTTTTATACCTTGATATTTAGGTGTAACCAAAAACTCTACTTGGTGAACTGAGCTAAGCAATTGGGAACGATAACCCACGTCTTTCCCTTCTTTTACTTCTCTTAGAGGAAGTCCTGTTCCAAGTATATACGTAGCTTCAATTACATTGTTATTACGTTTAAAAATACCTTTATTTTCGTCACGGGCTGCATCTAATGCCAGTGCCGCAAACAACATCACCAAGGTTTGATCTTCCTCAGACTTGTTACTTCCTTGGTCTAGCTCAGTTGAACTACCACTTTTCGTCGCTAAATTACCAACACGATAAATAGCGTTGTTATCTTTTAATGTTGGAGAGTGTAAACGAATATGAATGCCATCAGTAGGATCTTGGTTGTCTAGTTCTTCAATACCGATGATTGGACGATCTGCAACATCCTGTGCAATTACATTTGGTATATTGAGCTCTGCTTCCAACTTACCGAAAATCGCTTTCAATGAATCATTTCCTACGTCTATTGCTGCAATACGTGCTTCTGTCAAAATAATCATCCTTTCAATCACTATATCTTTCTACTAAAATCGTATCGGAGTTCTGCTGGTTGGTCAATGCCATTTAGGCATTTATCATACAAATGTAATATTGTATACATCCATGTAATCTTGTACACAATTCCGTATACCCATGTATACACTGGATGTGTACGCGTTTGTTTACTTGTATACGTTATTGTTTACTTTTGTATACAAATTCGTATACAACACTACTATTGATGTGTACAACACTCCTATCAATGTATACATTCAATAAGACAATTCTCGAGTCAGACTTACTTACTCTCCTCTTCCCCATGTACAAGCAGGATAAAATAATTTATCCCTCAATTAAGAACATTAACTATATTTCTAATGCACATCTTTCTACTATTCAAGTACTTAATAGAGATGAATTAGCTGATTTCTCAGCAAAATCGACCTTTCAGTAAACCCTCTGATACCCCTCCGAACTCTAACTAATATCAATCTGTGTAAATCACCTCCACACCATCTCCGCAGCTCCAGGTAACATTTAACTGCATGTGACACTATTTGCGTTGGAAAAATTTCAAAAAATTACCTAAGCAAATTAGAACAGCCAATAACTCATACAAATGAATACAAAAACAAAAAAGACTAGACATTCAAGTACATGTCTAATCTCCACTTTATTATTATGAAACTACACGTCTGTTGATTAACCATTTATTCACCTGAAATTCTGGAGAGAAGTGCTTGATAACCTCCGTTGTCACAGGATCATTTCCGGCTCGCTTTCAGCGAAATGTTTATGACAGTTTTTTCGAGTTCCGTCATGCAGAGTCACCCGACACTACGGAGTATCCGATTCAATCCGTTTCATGAATTCCTCTACAGCACTATAACCTTGCTGTTTTAAATACCAGTTATTTGCCGCCGCTTCAATCAAACCTGCAATATCACGACCCGGCTGAAGTTGAATTTGGATATGCGGAATCTGAACGTCCATGTATTCCACAAACTTCGTTTCCTGCTCCAACTCATTATTCAAGTCATTTTCCTTCCACTTGGTCAATTCGATATCTAGTGCAATCCGGGTTTCATCCTGGAAAGCAGCTCTTCCATAAAGGCGAACCACGTTTAACAAACCAATACTGCGCAGCGCGAGAAATTCTTTGCTATTTTCATCGTGCGTGCCGAGCAAAGTTTGAGGGCTAAGTTTTTTCAACACCACCACATCATCTGCTACAAGTCGATGCCCCCGACCAATCAATGTATGAGCCGTCTCACTTTTCCCCACACCAGACTTGCCGCGGAGGAGAATGCCCATCCCTGAAACATTGACACACACTCCATGTATTGCAATTTCTGGAGCCATTGCTTTCACAACATACGCATCCAATTTCGCGCTCAGTTCACTCGTGGAGTCACGCGTGCGTAATACCGGGATTTGCTCTTCCGTACAGTATTGAATAAGGCCTAGTGGCTCTTCCTGTTGGGATGTAATAATGATACAAGGAGGCGCATATTGAACAATATTCGCAATTCGTAACTTGCACTCCTCAAACGTCAGCATATGAAGGTAATTAACCTCGTTTTTACCTAGAATCTGAATATGTTCTGTTGCAATGAAATCAAATTTATCCATAAACTCTAATCCCGGACGACGTACTTTGGATTTTTTTATAATACGATGCAATTGATCGTGTCCGCTCAACACTTCTAATGAAAAGCTCTTAACAATCTCTTCAATCGTAATAGTCTTCATCTATGGTCCCCCATTCTTCGGTCTTCCTTTATTGACCACTTTGTTTAATCGTACACCTAATTAACCGCCAGTGGGTTCTACAACTTTGTGTCCAAATAAGATTTCCCACAAATAAAGACTCTTTTTTAGTAGAGGGTTTTCTGGTGTTACTTTCGCTTCATTTCCCTTAGTCGGCTACTTAACTCACAATAAACCTTATCGAGGTCAGCATACCCTTTATCCCCCAATTTCAACATACTCAACTTCCCAAGCACCGCCTGCAGCTCTGTTTCAAGGCGCAAACGTTCTTCAGCCGTTTTATCAGGTAGCACCGTAGCTTTACGCTCTTTCCATTCGGTATATGTCAGCGATACTTTCCGTACTGTTCCATGCTCAAATAGAAGCACCCCATCCGCAATCCGCTCTGTGAAATAACGGTCATGCGAAGCGAATAGAAGTGTTCCTGGAAACGACTCTAACGTCTTTTCAAGCTCTTCTCTTGAAGGCAAATCAAGATGATTTGTCGGTTCATCCAGGAGCAATACGTCCGTTCCTTCTAGAATAAATTGCATCAGTTTCACCTTCACACGCTCTCCCATACTGAGAGCTGAAAGTGGAAGGTCCCAATGTTTTTTTGAAAAGCCAAGATTCGTCAAATGGGTTCTTATTAATCCCCGTTCGCGAAATGTATCGGCATGGAAATAATCCGCCATCGTCACATCCTTCGGAAAATCATGCGCCGTCTGGCTCAAATAACCAATCGTCATTCCATTCGTTGTCCAAACATCACCTTGAAATCCCTCTTTCCCTAGAATCATCTGGAAAAGCGTTGATTTCCCTGCACCATTTGGACCAACAAGACCAATCCGCTCACCCGCCTGCACCGTAAACGAGACGCCAGCAAATAGTTCATGCTCACCGAATGACTTTCTGACGTCTTTCAACTCCAGTACTCTATTTCCTTTTTTCTTGCGCCCCTTAACGTCAAAGAATACGCCAATTTCAGCTTCAGGCTTCTCAATACGTTCTTTCTCCAATTCCCCTTCTAGTCGTTTGCGTTTCGAACGGATCTGGACATCGCGCTTTTTCGCTTTCATCCGGAAGTATTCCTTTGCACCAGCCTTTTTCGTCGATTCTGCATGCGCCTTCGCAGACCAGTTCTCCAGCTCCGAAATCTGTTCCTCCACTTCTGCAATTTTCCGCTGTTGTTCTTTGTAATGCTTCGCTTGGACTTCCAGGTTCACATCCTTCAGCATCCGGTATTCCGTATAGTTTCCTTTGTAGACTGTTAGCTTACCGTACTCAATTTCAAATACGAAATCCGCTGTGCGATCAATGAAATGTCGATCGTGAGAGACGATAAAATACGTAGCATCACCTTCACTAATAATCTTGATTAATTCCTCCAGACTGTCACTGTCCAAGTGATTCGTCGGTTCATCCAATAGAATAAGCCCACTCTTCTCGGCAAGCGCAGATGAAAGCCTCATCTTCATCCGCTCCCCGCCACTCGCAGAACTATATTCAGCGTGCTCCGGTACTTTCCACTTTCGGCGGTACATATGTGTTTCCGACCGTTCCCAATCAGCTACCCCTTCATCATCCTGCTCCTGCCTGAAGTAAGTGATGGATGGCGGCTTGCTATTCCAATTAATCGAACCCGATGTTGGTGATATTTCTCCCGACAATAGCGTCAGCAGCGTGGTTTTCCCCGCGCCGTTCGCTCCAACAACCGCAATGCACGCCCCTACTGGAATATCTGCTGATACTCCATCAAGGATTACCGTTTCACCATGTGCAACTGATACCTGATTTAATGTCCCAATAAGCATATCCATTCCTCCAAGTGCGGAGGGAACACAAAAATCCCTCCGACATAAAATCGGAAGGATTAGTCATTATTCATCCAAATTCAAAGTTCTCTAAAAAGCCTCTCGTCCGTGCAAAGAGGAAGGAACTTATTTAAATGTGGACAGACTAATCCTATTTTCCGTTAGAATAAAAAATTAAGTTTCCCGGAATCAATAGATTAGTACTTCATTGTCCACACGTCAGTCCTTCCTCTTTCAAAGTTACTCTTATTATATCATATTATTCAGCCAATAAGAAATGATATCTTCACTAGCTTATTCAATATAGTTCCCGTACATCATGGCTGTTGATTAACAATATATTTGATTGAAATACTGGAGAGAAGGGTTTGATAACTTCCATTTTCACTGAACTATTTTCGGACCGCTTTCGACTAACTATTTATGACAGATTTACTGTGGGGTCCTAGTGTGGCTAGAAGTGACTCCGTCACTTCTAGCCACACTTTTTTCAGTAATACTGTTACGAATCGTTGCCTGTTGCGTTCCTACAATGTTCAAATGAAAAATGCAGTTACTATGGAAGAAAAGAATAGATGACTTTCTATAGAAAGTGTAAGTGCCCGAAGATGCAATTTCGGGCACTCTTGCACGTTGTACAATGTGTTCCTTGCTTACTATTAGTAAAGATTGTGCATCTAAGCTTTTGTTGCCTATTAGAAAGTGACACCTTCTCTAAAATAAAAAAGAAAAAAACCATAGAGAAAGCATCAACCGCCAAAACTGCATCTTTGGCGGCTTTTCTCCCGGTAAGAAGCCAGCTATTCTTTCGTCCAAAAATCTTAAGTGCTCTGTGTACTTAAGCATTTGGAGCGCGACGGATAAAGGGCAACCATACGATTACCGAAAAAAAGTGTAGAGATGCGATAAAGTCGCATCCCTACATATCAAGATATATCGATAATCGTACTAGAAGACATTCACTCCAAAGCGATCCAAAAGCACACCTAATATATACGGTGATTGCTATCATTGTGTTACACCTTTAAACCTTTAAGGGACGGGGGGATTCAACTCCGTATGGTGATACAGTGTCCATTTCGTCAACTTGCTCTTGAATGAATAATGCCTCAGGATACCCGTAGCTTCCATGTTCACTCAGATCCAAACCAACTAGTTCTTGTTCTTTCGTCACCCTTAGTTCTTTCATCACTTTTTTCATAACATATAAAATTACAAAGGATACGGAAAATGCATAGGCGGCCGATATAGTTACGCCCATAAACTGTACCCCAAGCTGAGTAAATCCTCCGCCATAGAACAGGCCCTCATGCCCTACAGTTGCCAATTCTGGTGTGGCAAACAAGCCTGTTGATAAAGTCCCCCATACGCCTGCAACGCCATGAACGGAAAGCACGTAAATTGGATCATCGATTTTGCGTTTTTCAAAAAATCTAGCACTGTAAAATACCAGTATTCCCGCAATAAGACCAATGACCACCGACGCCCAAGTCTCTACAAAAGCACATGAAGCAGTAATCGCAACGAGCCCGGCCAACGTCCCATTCAGCATTGTCGGAACATCAGATTTCCCGAAAACGACCCACGAAATAAGCAAAGCACTAATCGCTCCCGCTGCGGCTGCCAAACTAGTATTTAAGGCAATATATCCGAAGAATCCATTCTCTACTCCCAATGTACTTCCTGCGTTAAAACCGAACCAACCTACCCATAATATTAAGACACCTAAAGCAGTGAAAACCTGATTATGTCCACTTAAATTGTTAGCACTACCATCTGCGTTATACTTTCCAACTCTTGGTTTCAATAAAATCGTAGCCGCCAATGCTGCCATCGCTCCTGTTAAATGAACGACTGTTGAACCTGCGAAATCCTGTTTTCCATGCTCCGCCAACCAGCCGCCACCCCAGATCCAGTGAGCAACTACCGGATAGACAGTAATTGAGAACAGCAAGGCAAAAACAAGGTAAACAGTCAGTTTAGCTCGCTCCGCAAAGCCTCCGAATGCAACTGCTAATGAGATTCCTGCAAATGCAAGCTGGAATACAAAGAACACAGCGGTTGAATAAGTACTTCCTTCTACTTCATAACCGGAATAAAAAAAGTCAGACCAACCAATGAAAAAATTCCCGTTTTCACCAAATATAAATCCGTAGCCAACTGCCCAAAAAACAAGCGAGGCAATTCCAAATGTAAATATAGTCTTGCCGGCAATGTGACCAGCATTTTTCATTCTCGTTGATCCAGCTTCCAATAATATAAATCCGCCTTGCATGAAAATGACTAAAATAGCCCCCAACATAATCCAAACACTATTTAATAAGTATAAGTTATCCATCTAAAATTCCCTCCCTCTCTTTTTTTACTACTTCTAATTTAGTTGTGATGCGGGATTTCAAACGTAACTATGTTAACACTTCAGCTATCTGTTAATCCTTTCAAGGGAGCAATAAGCTTGCGAACCTATTTTGAGCTGACCGAATCCAGAAACTTTGACAAGAAATAAGTGATACCATTTACTATTTAACACATAAATTCTTCCAAGTGTGGTTCGTACTAGCGTCAAACCGATACTAGATAGTCCCCCTTATATGTTCGCCTGCATTGCAATACCACTAGCATCATGCTCGAATAAAAGATCGCATATTCACCACTTTTACTTTAGCTATTTTCGTCGTATTAGCCCCCCCCTCTTCCCATCAATTCCTTTTCTTTGTTCAATACTATCACTCAGAAGATCGAAGTTATTTAGACCTTTTGATCAAAGATTTGCACTTTTATGTACATCGATAAAGTTCAAAAAGAACAAAAAAGCCAGACATGTAGATGTCTAGCTCAGAACAAAATGCTTATCGAATTTCTGAGGGGTTTTTTCCCGTGTACTTTTTAAATTGTCTACTGAAAAAATGGATGTTAGTATAACCTAAAACATCAGCAACTTCTGTCACTGTGATTCCTGTAGAATGCAATAAATGCTCAGCTCGCTTTATTCGAGAATATACGATATAAGATTTGACCGTATGGCCGATGACTTGTTTAAACTTCTGCGAAAAATACCGTGGAGATAGATTTGCACGTTGTGCCAAGCTATCGATTGTATGCAGAAGTCCGGGATTTTGTTGAATATAATTAGCGATTTCTTGAACCGTTTCTACCAATTTATTACTTGTATTAGCCATTTTCTTTTCTCGTTCTTGCTCTTCTCTTAGTAAGTGAATCATCAATTGCTTCAAGATTAGCTGAGCCTCAATTTCTGCTCCGAATGATTGCACTAGAAACAATCGAACATATCGCGTTAAAAGAGATTCAAAACCAATCGAATTTTCGAAGACCCGATGTACCGAAGGAACCAATTGGAGTGGTTCCGTTACATCAAAATGAATATAAGTTAACACGAGGGGATTCTGGGGATTATGCGTGGCCGTTGTCTCATCGCCAGGTTTAAAAAGAAAACAATGCCCTTTTTTCACATTGTATGGCTTACCATTAAGCACTACTGTCCCCTCCCCACCCCACACATAAAATAGGTCATAATTAGGGATTGGTTTATCACGTTTTTTCCATTGCCAATTCGGTTCACATTGAATAGTGGCCAAAAATGGTTTCAACATAAAACCATCTGAATTCAGATAAAGCATTCCAATTCCCCCTTCTATTCAACAGCCCCTTATCTATTCACTTTATTCCGCATCTGTCAGTTAAAGCAACTGGGATGCATTGTAATATATATGTTCATACTTTACTTTTACACAACACATTTTCCCACACTAATATCCAACTACGAGAATCATTTTAAGTTTGTAATAAGAAATTTTAAGTTCCATATCCCCCCTTATTCTATTTTAATTTCTAAGAACAACAACTTGTTCCACACTCAAATCATACCAAATAACAATATAATCTACCTACTTATTGACAAAATTTCATATCCATCAAAACTTTTGTATCCTTTTCCCGCTTCCCCCTCTATATAGCGTGTAAAGGAGGAAGTAAAAATGATTACAAACTTAGTAGCGTACGCACACTCCACAAACACACACGATATGGATGGTAGCGGCAAGACAACATGTACTGACGCACTGCGACGTTATGAACGCCACTGAGCGGGCTGTTCTTTAGATGATTCGCCGATACTCTGTAAAATACGGGGCTGCACATTTGAAATACGTAACAATCAAAAAGGTCATCAAGAAATCCAACTCAACAGTTCGACGCGCAATCCGCAAATTCAGAGACCGAATCCTATCTTTCTAAAGCTATAAATTCTAAAGAACTAAAAAGAACGTCTCCTATGGCTTTCTTGCCCACAACGCTTTTTGGGAAAATGAAATCTCTTCTTTCTTCTACAATCGGAGAAAATTCGATCGCAAGAAACATCTACGGCGTCTTTCGTCACCAGTCCCTACAAATGCTCAAGTTCAGCATCCATGTGGATAAAAGTGAGCTATTTGAAGTACTAGCACTCCAAGCAAAGAAACATAAGACTGTGAAAAATCTTCCCGGCTATTATTCAAGTGTGTTAAAAGAGCTGATAAATAAGGCTTCAAAGCTTTCTCCCTTGCAATGTCAACCTTACTATTCGCCGCTTTGTTCCCTTTGCTAAAACTCCGTACCATTTTAACAAGTGAATAAATTGGAATAGAAATACGAAATATGACGACAATCAGATGGAATTAATATCCGCATACTCCTAACGATTTACTTTTGCCAATGAATATCGGCCGAATACCTTCGTCTATCTTCAACAATTATCACACACACTAAAATTCAGCATTTACACAAATAAAACTTAACTATTTAAATAATTAGCACTATATACACTTCATATTGACACGTCCTTTTTTCTCTGCTAAATTAACATCTAATACTTAAAGTCTGTGACGAGAAAAAATACGAAAAGACCCCTGTTCCCTAGTGAGTTGACGCTTGGTGAAAGTAGACGAACAGCCCTTATCTGAAAATCATCTTCGAGATACAAAGCTGAAAAGTAAATTAGCTTTGACGGTTTTCCACCGTTATCTGGAGCACGTATGAAAATACGTTGACTGAAAGCCGTTTGTTTTCTAGAAACTTGCGGAGTTATGGGTAGAATCGCGAGCACAAACTCGTCCCTTTTTTAGGGTCGAGTTTTTTTATTCCCCAAATTTGGAAGGAGATTTATCGATTATGAAAAATTTAATTGTCGTCTTAGGGTCACTCATTATTGCATTTGCTTTTAACTGTTTTCTTGTGCCTTTCGGGATTTTAAGTAGTGGTATTAGCGGAATCGCAATCCTACTCGGGTTAATCAGCCCATTTAACACTGGTCTATTGAATCTAGTCCTTAACTTGCCTTTGATTGTTTTAGGCTACTACAAGCTCGGAAAAACAATTACCATCAACACAATGGTTTGCGTCGTGTCGCTATCAGCATTCTTGTACGTGATACCAGTTGTTGCGATTACAGACAATATTATGTTATCCACGGTTTTCGGTGGCGGAATTGGTGGTCTAGGCGTTGGTCTTATCCTCAAATACTCAGGAACATCTGGTGGTTTAGATATTATCGCGATTATCGTTTCCCGTACAAGTTCTTTCAGTATCGGCCTTCTCCTTACGGGGATGAATGGGGTAATTGTGCTACTTTCAGGATTCGTCTTCGACTGGGAAATTGCGTTGTATACCCTGCTGTCGATTTATATCACAGGTAAAATGATCGATACAATCTTCACGGACCACGTCAAATTGACGATGCAGATTGTCACGACAAAAGGTGATTTAATACGCAACGAATTACTAGGATCCATCTATCGTGGTATTACAATCACAGAGGGTTACGGGGGATATACTCGTGAAAAGAAAGATATTTTAATGATGGTGGTCACACGTTATGAAACGCTGCATGTTAAAAAGATTGTCCGAAAACATGATGAAGATGCGTTTATTAATATTTATGAAACTGTCGAAGTTGATGGCAAGTTTTCGGTTAATTAGTAGAACGTAAAAAATAGGTACCGGATCTGAAACAACTCAAAATTGTTTTAGAACCAGGTACCTATTTTTAGTTTCTATGCTTATTTTAACACTTCTGTGGATCAACCGAAGTAACCAGTAAATAAATTGCTCATCCCGTCGCAACTCGTATAGTTTCGGTTTTGGATCGCTTGGATTGACTGACTTCTATTACGATTACCGTGATGTCTGGATGTATAGGGATGCGACTTTGTCGCATCCCTATACATCTTTTTCGGTAACCGTATGATTGTCCTTCATCCGTCGCGCTCCAAATTCATACGTACACAGAGTGCTGAAGCTTTTTGGGAAGAAAGAATAGCTGGCTTTTCTCTATGGTTTTTTTCTTATTTATTATAAAGAAGTGTCACTTTCTAATAGACAACACAAGCTTAAATGCATAATCTTTACTAAAAGTAAGCAAGGAGTAAATTGTACAAAGTACAAGAGTGCCCGAAATTATATCTTCGGGCACTTACAATTTCTATAGAAACTCAGCTATTCTTTTCTTCCAAAACAACCGCATTTTTCACTTGAACATTGGAGGAACGCGACAGGCAACTATTCACAACAGGATTACTGAAAAAAGTGTGGCTAGAAGTGACGGAGTCACTTCTAGCCACACTAGGACAGCCCAGTAAATCTGTCATGAATATTTCGCCGAGAGCGAGCCGGAAATGGACCAGTAAAAATAGAGTTTATCAAACCCTCCACACCAGTATTTTATGCAAATAAATGGTTAATCTACAGACGTATTATTTTAAAATAAAATTTCCTGTTACAGGATTATGATCACTGTTCTCGAAGCTCAGATCATGCCCCTTCACACTCACAATCTCGATATTCGGGGACACGAGAAAGCCATCAATGACTGCAAGGAAATTCACATCTTTCTCATAAGGTATATCTAGTGTTCTCACGCTTGGCGTAGTTGGATCATTGGCCCATTGAAAACCTTCAGCGCTAAAGCTATCCGGAAATGATTGCAGCCATTCCGGCCACTCCTGCTGGGATTTAAAGTTCTTCGGGTCTGTTCCTGGGAGCGAATGATTCCAGTCACCGCCAATCATGAGATAACTCCCCTTCTCAATCTCCTGGCTAATGTAGTTCTCTAGAAAATCCAGTTGTTGTTTGCGAATTTCCCCTCCCTTGTCAAAGGCCGACAAATGTAGATTAATAAGGACTAATTCCTTACCATTGTCTACTGGAAATCTACTTGCAATAAAAGCACGGTCTAGCTCCATTTGCTGCACAGGCCAGCTTTCCTTTCCAGGCAGATCGAATCGAGTATGTGATGTACTTTGAAACGTAGACAAGGTAAGTAATCCGCTATGTACCGAACCCATCGGATGCAAAACAGGAACGGGTACCCAAGGCACTTTATAGTTAAGCGCAAACGTTTGGCTGTATTCTGGTAGTAAGTTAGCTAGTTCATCGACTTCGTTGATGTGGTCGCTACGTGAGGAGTTTATATCGACCTCCTGCAGTACATAAAGATTTGATCGGGTTTCTTTGAGAATAGCAGCAATTGAAGATAGATTCTCTTTTGTTTGCAGTTTGCTGCTAGAACGAGACATTGTTCCACCATCCATGAAGAAATCCTGCCCCTGATCAAGCCCGGCATAACCAATATTGAAGGTAGTAGCTGTGAATGGTTCACCTTGCTTCAACTCGTTCCCCTTATTGTTGTCGGTATCGAGCTGAACTTGTACAGGAGGCTTGTAATCGACCACCGTAACATAGATAAGAAAAAGTGTACAAATAAGAACTGGAATAAGGGCAATCCAACCCACTATTTTTAAGGACCTCTTAATCATGATTTATACTAACCTCCTCATTTGTGCAACTACTCAGTATAATAGCACCGATTCTACAGAGAATGCACCCTAAATTGAGAAGGGTTGCTACAAATTTGAAGGTAATAAGGTACCTAATTTAAATCAATATAACGATTAAGAAATTGATCCATTGTCCTTTTATATTTGTCTTCGTCCAATGCAAATGATTCACCATGATTCGCATTCGGGACAAGCATAATTTCCGCATCACTTGACGTATGCTGATACAAATTCTCTGCCATCTTCGTTGGTACAAATGTATCGCTTTCCCCATGAATATACAGGATTGGGACATCCGTCTTCTTCACTGCATTCAGTACACTTGCTTCCCTGAATGAATAACCTGCTCTGATCTTCGTTAACACACTTGTGCTATCTAACAGTGGAAATGCCGGCAAGTGAAACATCCGATTCATTTGATACGCCAATAATTGATAGACAGATTCATAAGGACTGTCCGCTATAATAGCCTTGACCTGGTGAGGAATTTCGTCTTCCCCACTAGCCATCAAGACAGTCGCCGCCCCCATCGATAAACCATGGTAGGCCACTTTCGTATCAGGCCCAATCTTTTTCACCAATAAGTTAGTCCAATCAATCAAATCG